>DAOWMX010000332.1 GCA_030642885.1 Anaerolineales bacterium
GATGCGCGGCCGAAAAACCTGTGCTGTCGCTGTTCGCGCTCCTGACCAATCCATTCAGGTTGAGATGCAACCGCTTGCCTCTCTTTACCAGAGCCGCCTGATCCAGACTCCATTCATCCGCGGGCTTTTCATTCTCTGGGATGCGTTGGTATTAGGCATGCGGGCGTTGACTTACTCTGCCAACATGCAATCGGAAGAGGATGAACAGCTCGATGGCTTTGCGATCACCTTGAGTCTAATATTTTCGCTGGTTATTGGTGTGGGTTTATTCTTCCTCCTGCCAACGGGGGTAGCTTACCTGCTCGAGCGATGGTTGAATTGGGCCCCTTTCTGGTCAAATGCCTTAGAAGGGTTGTTTCGTCTCCTCCTGCTCATAGGGTATATCTGGGCTATCGGTTTCATCCCCGAAATCCGCAGAGTTTACGGCTATCACGGAGCAGAGCATAAGACCATAAACACGTTTGAAGCCGGCGTCCCTCTCGATGTGGATAAGATTCTAGGCTTCCCCAGGGAGCACACTCGCTGCGGTACGGCTTTCCTGCTTACGGTCGTAGTTTTCTCCATCATACTCTTCAGTGCAATCGGACCACTTCCGCTAATCCCGCGATTGTTGAGCCGGATTCTGTTTCTCCCGCTTCTCGCCTCGCTGGCGTATGAATACATCCGCTTCTCGTCTAGCTTATTACGCTACTCCTGGGCGAAACCTTTGGTCGCCCCAAATCTGTGGCTCCAGCGCTTGACCACCCGTGAGCCTGACGCAGATATGATTGAGGTCGCTGTTGCTGCTTTCGAGGCGATGAGGACGGAAGAACAAACTTTGGAGGAAGCGGTTATCTAACCATCGCCGTCGATCCGTAATCGCCAGCATCTCCAAAAAAGTCCATGCATTCCCACAATCTCCCTCTGCCTGAATGCGCGTTTGACGCCGGCAAACACGATGCAACCGCGCTGCACTCCCCTCCCGACGCATGTTTTATTGACGCACTCCTGCGCGCTGAGTACAATCCATTAATAAAAAGGACGGCCAGTGACAGCACGTATCCAATTGCGAGATAAAGAGTACAAGGTGCGGTCAGGGATGACGATTCGCTCCGCTCTCCTGCAACTGAAAATCCAGCCAGAAGCCGTACTGCCGACACGTGATGGCGAGCTCCTGACCGACGATGAGATTCTTCAGGAACGTGACGAAATTCGCCTTATCGCCGTCATTTCAGGAGGCGCGTATTAATCTCTCGACGACCATCAGCAGCAGACAATGAAATGCCGGAAATGCGATGAGAAAGCCGTGATCCATATGCGTCAGCACAAGCTGGCTTTGTGCAAGAATCACTACCTCGATTGGATTCCCAAACAAACCCAGCGATTTATCCACGACAACAATATGTTCAGCACTGAGGATCGAATCCTCGTAGCAGTCTCAGGAGGGAAAGACTCGCTGGTGCTCTGGGACGTACTATCCCGGTTGGGCTATCAAGTTGACGGACTCTACATTGGGTTAGGGATCGATGGCGGCAATGGTTACTCGGCCGAATCCAGACGGATAACTGAGAGCTTCGCCGCCGAGCACAAACTGGATCTGATCACTTATGATATTGAAGAGCATGAAGGGTTGGATATCCCAACAGCAGCATCCTTGACGCGCCGTGGCAGGGAAAGGCCATGCTCGATTTGTGGGCTCTCCAAACGGCATATTATGAACCGCGTCGCCATCGAAAATGACTATGACGTTCTGGTGACCGGACACAATTTGGATGATGAAGCCGCCGTCCTCCTAGGAAACACCTTAAACTGGCTAACTGCATACCTACAACGTCAGGGACCGGTTCTTCCGACTCGCTCGGGTTTAGTTAAAAAAGCAAAACCATTCTTCCGCTTCTATGAGCGCGAAACAGCAGCTTATGCCCTATTACGGGGAATCGAATACATGTATGATGAATGTCCCCATGCTGATGGCGCAAAAAGCATCTACTACAAAGTACTGCTAAACAGGCTCGAGGCGGACAGACGGGGAGCAAAGCTATCTTTCTACTTATCCTTTTTACGAGCGAAGGAAACGATGAGTTTTAATTCGGAAGGTGATGATGTGGAGCGGATGCTTCACCCATGTACATCATGCGGGCAACCGACATCGACTCCCGATCTCTGCACGTACTGCCGAACATGGAAAGAAGTTCGTGACAGGCGGGAAACGATGCTAGAACAAGGGATAGAATCATGACAGAAGCTTCGGATTTGGACGGCC
>DAOWMX010000105.1 GCA_030642885.1 Anaerolineales bacterium
ATCCTGCGAAGTCCCCCGTTCCGCTCTGCGCCCCTCGCGGAGCATCCAGTAGGGGCGAAGCGAAGCGGAGAGGGGTTTGGGGGGCGAAGTCCCCGACCGAAGGGAGTGGGGAGTGGAACCGAAGGGCTCGAAATGACAGTTATCTAGCTACGACTTTCAGAACAGCCCCCAATCGCCGCCGGTTCCATCCTCCATCATCGATGGTTCCCACATTTCCATGCCGAGCTCAACCATCGCCTCGATGCCCATCGCTTCGATGGCTTTACTGCGAGTCAACTCGATCAATGCTGGAGCGTAGGGGCAGAAGGGCGTCGTGAGGATCATTTTCAATTGGACGCTCTCGTCATCGATCGTCACATCTCGTATCAGGCCCAATTCGATAACATTGAGTCCGAGCTCAGGGTCCATCACTTCGCGCAGCCGATCTCGTAGCGTTTTGGCTGCTTCCGGATGGGTTGAATCCGCGGCCCATATTGTCGTTGGGGTTGTTTCTTCACTCATGTTCTTTTTCACTCATTAGCTGGACAGAGAAGGCACAATGCGCATCACCATCTAACATGCTTTGTACCTGCTCGACCGGTAAGGATAATACCTTGGCGATGAAGGTTTGATTGATCATGCAGACCTCGGGGTGTTTCTGTCCAATGGCAATATAGGGGCAGCTAAATGCACGGATCACGACGATGTCTCCGCGCCGCTCGAACTCCGCAGTGAAACCCTCTTCGTTAAGCAGTTCTAGGAGACGAACCAGGCGCTCTGTCAATGGGAGCCCCTCGAGTTGGCTGGCATAATCCTCGGCCATCGAATCGGCGATGTTCGAAAGCACACCTTCGTAGTAAATGAGGGGCAACGATTCTTTCATCTGGTCGAGTAGCCGATTGGTAAGGCGGAGATAGCGGGTAGGGAAGAGCTCGTGCGCCTCTTCTGTTAAAGAGAACAATTGGTGCGGTCGACCAACACCATGCTTCACTTCCTCTATAGACAACAGGCCATCAACCTGCAGTTTCCCGAGGTGGTGGCGGACGGAAACAGGGGATATGCCCGCCGCTTCAGCCAGTTCCTTCACTGTGCAGCTGCTGCGGGCACGTAGAGTCTGCAGAATCATTTCGCGTGTTTGAGAGGCCATTTTCTGCAGTATAGCACGCCCGGTTAGTGGATGTCAATATTTCATATATTTATGATATATATTTGTGTTGTGTGCCAGAATCGTGCGATTAACGGATGGAATATATTAGATATTTCTCACAAATATTGACATCAAGGAAGGGTGCATGCTATAATCTCGCGGTATTTCAAGCTCTGTAAAGGTCATGAAAAGAGGCCGGAGGGTGTCTTATGACGGATATTTTGGAAGTAAAAGACCTGCATACTTCCATCGATGGACAGGAAATCCTGAAGGGCGTGAACCTTATCGTCCGCGAGGGGGAGATCCATGCTTTGATGGGCCCAAATGGAACGGGCAAATCGACGCTGGCGAACGTGTTGATGGGTCACCCGTCCTATGAGGTGACACAGGGGCAGATTCTCTTCAAGGGTGAGGATCTGACAGCGATGGCAACGGATGAGCGGGCGCGTATGGGATTATTCCTGGCATTCCAATATCCCGTCGCCATACCAGGAGTTTCCGTCGCCAATTTCCTGCGTCAGGCGATTAACGCTCACCGAAAAGCCCGGGACCCGGAGTATAAAGGTATCCCGATCCCTGAATTCCGTAAGCTGCTGAAAGAGAAGATGGACTTGCTCGAGATGGCGCATGAGTTTGCGGGTCGCTACCTGAATGACGGATTCTCCGGCGGTGAGAAGAAGCGCGCCGAGATTCTGCAGTTAGCAACGCTAGAACCCTCGATCGCAATTCTTGATGAGACGGATTCTGGTCTGGATATTGACGCTCTGCGGATTGTAGCCAATGGTGTGAATACACTCTCCGGACCCGACCTGGGCGTTCTGATTATTACCCACTATCAACGAATTCTAAATTACATCAAACCTGACCAAGTGCACATTATGCTCGATGGTCAGATTGTTGAATCTGGTGGGGCAGATCTGGCGCAGCACCTGGAGGAGCAAGGCTACGACTGGGTCCGTGAAAAGCATAATGGGAAGGTACAGGGGTAGGGAGGCTTCGGCGGTATGGCTTCATCAGGGGATGTCAAGAATCTCCAGGATATCGACCAATATAAGTACGGGTTTAGCGATCCCGATGTCTCGGTCTTTAAAACCCGCAAAGGTTTGGATCGAGATGTTGTGGAGCAAATATCGGCAATAAAAGGCGAACCAAAGTGGATGCTCGAGTACCGTTTGAAGGCTTTCGAACATTTCCTGGAACGTCCGATGCCCACGTGGGGTGGCGATATCGGTGGTCTTGATCTGGATAACATTTATTACTACGTCAAACCGGCGGAGAAGGAAGGGCGCTCCTGGGATGACGTTCCTGGTTCAATCAAAGAGACCTTCGACAAGCTTGGCATCCCAGAGGCGGAGCAAAAGTTTCTCTCTGGCGTCGGCGCGCAGTACGAATCGGAAATGGTGTATCACAGTATTCTGGAGCACCTCGAAGAACAAGGCGTAATATTCCTCAGCATCGAAGAAGGCCTGCGGCAGCACCCGGATCTATTCCGCGAATATTTTGGAACGGTCATCTCCTTTACCGACAATAAGCTCGCCGCGCTGAACAGCGCGGTGTGGTCGGGAGGGTCTTTTGTCTACGTCCCGCCCGGGGTGAAAGTGGAGCTCCCGCTTCAAGCATATTTCCGCCTGAATGTCGCCAACATTGGCCAATTCGAGCGCACGATGATCATCGTCGATGAAGGTGCTGAGGTTCACTACGTGGAGGGCTGCACGGCGCCGACCTACTCGACGGATTCCTTACACAGCGGAGTGATCGAGATCATCGTCAAACGCGGCGCTCGCAGCCGCTACACCACGATCCAGAATTGGTCGAATAACGTTTACAACCTGGTCACCCAGCGGGCGATGGTCTATGAAGATGCATCCCATGACTGGGTGGATGCAAATATTGGCAGCAAAATCACGATGAAATACCCATCCTGCTACTTAATGGGGAAGGGCGCACGCGGGGGTATCCTTTCCATGGCTTTTGCCGCGGATGGGCAGCATCAGGATACAGGCGGCAAGATGATCCATGTCGCACCACATACGACCAGTAAGATTACCGCTAAGTCGATAAGCCAGGGCAGCGGCCGCTCATCCTATCGCGGTTTGTTGAAAGTTCATGATGGTGCGGTCGGATCGAAGTCGAATGTTGTTTGCGATGCCTTGCTTCTGGATCCGCAATCGCGCTCAGACACTTACCCCTATATCGAGATCGACGAGGATGACGTCAGCATCGGCCATGAAGCCTCGGTGAGCAAAGTCGGGGAGCAGCAGCTTTACTACTTAATGAGCCGTGGATTGAGCGAGGAAGAAGCGATCACGATGGTCGTCTCTGGTTTCATAGAACCACTGGTTAAAGAGCTGCCGATGGAGTATGCCGTGGAGATGAACCGCCTGATTCAGCTTCAGATGGAAGGCTCGATCGGGTAAGCGCGGTCTCCGGTCCGCGTCAGCTAAATCATAGATTTCAAGATGAGGTTGTACAGAGCATGAGTTCCCGAACTGTTAGCCGGCGTAAACGTGTTGTACGAAAACAGGAAGCGCCGGAATTCAGCTTCACACGTGAAGATGTCGAGGGCATCTCTCAAGCTCTTGGTGAGCCCGATAAGCTCAAAGCACAGCGGATGGCAGCATGGGAGAAATTTGAATCCTTGCCTATGCCGTCGACGAGTGATGAGCCTTGGCGGCGGACGGACATTCGCGGCCTAGATCTTGACCGGATCAAAATGCAGGCGAGTACGAAAAAGCCTGTTGCATCAGAGCTGCTTCAACCGCTCGTTGCCGAATCTCATGGCGCTCTATTAGTCCTGCGACCGGGACACACTCCTGAATTTCAAGAGGAAGAAAACCTACAGGAAGATGGAGTTGTGTTCACGGATTGGACTACAGCTGTGCGTGAACACGCAGAGATCATCGAACGTACTATGGATACAATCGTTCCGGCTGAAGACGGCAAGTTCGCCGCGCTCGCTGCCGCGATGAGTCAGGAAGGCGTCCTGCTCTACGTCCCTGCTGGTGTTCAGCTTCAACAGCCGCTGCATTCGATTTTCTGGGCGCCGGGCACTGATGCGGCGTTTTTCCATCGGGTGCTCATTGTTCTTGAGCGCGGTGCGTCGGCGGTGTTCTTCCACGAAACCGCTTCGCCGACGGAGAGTGAAGGCCAGACGGTTCACGCCGGGATTGTCGAAATCTCCGTAGCGGAGGAGGCCTCGTTGAAGTTCGTTGAAGTGCAAAATCTTGGCGGGCATGTGTGGAACTTCACGCATGAGCGGGCGAAGGTCGCCCGGGAAGGTCGGTTGGACTGGATTTTCGGCGCAGTTGGGAGTCAGTTGACGAAGACTTTTTCGGATTTGGACCTGACAGGGCAGGGGGCGGAGGGACGGTTCTCCGGATTCTACTTCACCAGTGAACGGCAGCATTTCGATCATGACACCCAGCAGAATCACCTGGCGCCGGACACGATGAGCGATCTTCTTTTCAAGGGCGCGCTGGTCGATCAGAGCCGTTCTGTTTGGCAGGGAATGATCTATGTTGCACCGGAGGCGCAAAAGACGGATGGCTTTCAGGCAAATCGCAACCTGATATTAAGCAAGAAAGCGCGCGCCGATTCGATTCCTGGTTTGGAAATCTTGGCAGATGACGTTCGCTGCACCCACGGCGCGACGGTGGGCCAATTAGAAGACCTGCCGATTTATTATTTGATGACGCGTGGTTTTCCACGTGAGGAGGCTGAGCGAATGATGATAGACGGCTTTTTCGCACCCATTATGGAGCGCATCCCCTTCGACGGCGTGCGGGAACGTTTTCGGCGGATGATCGAAGCGAAACTTGGCAATTAAATACGGACTGCCATACAATTACAACACTGGTCCGCATGAGAAAAAAAGCGAGAGAACGTAAATGGCAAGAGAGATAAATGACAGTGCAACAATTAACAGGATAGATAAACATATTCACTCGGTTGGAGAAGTCGTTGAAGTTTACTGCGACCATAATCGAGATAGCCGCCGTGTGCGTGACTGGCTGCAAGGTGTCGTCGTGCAAGTGGACGAGAAGATGGTTGCGATCCAGTTCACTGAAGACGTGTACCTGACCGACGGCTGGATGGTCCCCGATCGAGTCCTCTGGACGCAGCACAGCAGTGAAGCCATTCGTCCGGCAAAAAGAAAACGTAAACGTACAAAGCGTAAATCCTGACAGGCATTCCTAAATCTATGTGAGTGAGGGATTAATGGATTTATCTTTCGAATCAACAACGCTTGACATCCCGGCGATACGTCGGGATTTTCCAATTCTTGATCGCGAGACGGATCCGGGAGTAAAGCTCGTTTATCTGGACAACGCGGCAACATCTCAGAAGCCTGTGCAGGTAATCGAAGTTATGGATTCGTATTATCGACATATGAATTCAAATATCCATCGCGGTATCCACTGTCTGGCGGAGGAAGCTACGGTCGCCTACGAAGACGCTCGCAAGAAAATTGCTTCCTTTATCGGCGCGGAGAGCTGGCGGGAGATTGTCTTTACACGCAATACGACGGAGTCGCTCAACTTGCTGGCGTACAGTTGGGGCCGGGCAAACCTGAAGGCAGGTGATCGTATCCTGCTGACGGAAATGGAACATCACTCGAACATCGTACCCTGGCAGATGCTGGCGAGCGAAGTGGGTGTGACGCTCGACTTCGTCACATTAACCGACCAGGGAAAATTGGACCAGGAATCGTATTCAACTCTACTGGAACGTGAACCGAAATTAGTTTCTTTCACACAGATGTCCAACATGTTGGGAACGATCAACCCGGTCGCCGAGATGACCGAGCAGGCGCATCGAGCGGGTGCAGTTGTGATCATCGATGCAGCGCAATCTGTGCCGCACATGGCCGTCGATGTCCAGGAACTAGGCGTGGACTTCATGGCGTTCTCCGCGCATAAGATGCTGGGCCCGACAGGGATCGGCATTGTGTACGGACGCAAAGAATTGCTGCAGGAGATGCCGCCGTTCCTCGGCGGTGGGGATATGATCAAGCGAGTTCAGCTTGGCGGCTTCACGATGAATGACCTGCCCTACAAATTCGAAGCTGGCACACCGGCGATCGCCGAGGGGATCGGGTTTGGAGAGGCTGTAGACTACCTGGCGAACTTAGGAATGGATGCTGTACATCAATACGAGCAGGCGTTGACAGCCTACGCACTCGAACGTTTGGAAGAAGTTCCAGGTATTCAAGTTTACGGTCCTGAGGCGGAAGATAAGGGCGGTGTGCTCTCCTTCATCTACGACGGCATCCACACGCATGACGTAGCGCACATCCTGGATTCCTTCGGGATCGCGGTCCGCGCCGGCCATCACTGCGCTCAACCGGCTCATCAACATTTCGACATCGATGCTACGTCGCGCGCCTCTTTCTATATCTACAATGTGAAAGAAGAAGTTGATCAATTGATCGAGGGTCTTTACAAGGTAAAAGAGATCTTCGGCTAGCGGAAAGCGGATCGAAGTCGATTCGGTTTTTGACGGATCCAAGATTTCCACAAATCAAATTTGGAGTAGGGTTGACGAATAATGGATGATTTCTATCGAGAACTGATCATAGACCGCTATAAAAACCCACAAATGCGGGGCGAACTGGACCCGCATGATTTTTCGTACGAAGACGACAATCCGTTATGTGGGGATGAAATTCGCATCGACCTGCGGGTGGATGCTGATAGCCGCATTACCGAAGCGGCATTTACGGGAAAGGGATGTGCGATTTCCCTGGCATCCGCAGATTTGCTCGTCGAATCAATTGTCGGCAAGACTCTTGATGAGATTAAGACGCTCTCGAAAGATGACATCATCGAGATGCTGGGTATTGAATTAGGACCCGTACGGCTGAAGTGTGCGCTGCTCTCTTTGAAGGTTCTCAAAGCCGGGGTTTATGGTTTGGATGAGCTTGAAGAGGATCTCATGATCTAGGGGTTGTTTATTTTGGTGGATCCGTTTTCTCCGAGGGATGGATGTACAACTACAAGACTTATAAAGAAGAGGATGTGGAATTCGTTTCAGTAGCCTCGGAAGATGAGATCGGGAATGGAGAGCGAATTCTTCTAGAGATCGACGGGCAGGCGATCGCCTTATTCAACATCGCCGGGGAATTCTTCGCCATCGCCGATGTTTGTTCGCATGACGATGGGCCTGTAGCCGAGGGGGAGCTGGATTCGTACGAGATTGTTTGCCCGCGGCACGGGGCGCATTTTGACTTACGAACGGGTAAGGCGCTGACGCTCCCCGCGGTCGTTGACATCCCTGCGTACCCGGTGAGGGTGGAAGAAGGCGAGGTTTTAATCGGGCTGCCGGTGGAGGG
>DAOWMX010000208.1 GCA_030642885.1 Anaerolineales bacterium
CATATCGAGTCCTTCGGCTTCATTCCCCACTCCCTTTGGTCGGGGACTTCGCCCCCCAAACCCCTCTCCGCTTCGCTTCGCCCCTACTGGATGCTCCGCGAGGGGCGCAGAGCGGAACGGGGGATTTCGCCCCCCAAAAAACGGGGGACTTCGCAGGACAGGCGTCGCCCTGGCGGGCTCCTCGCAATGACAAATACGCGAAGGAATCTTTATGCTAAGAACGAGATTCTTCGTCGCAGAGTTTATCCTGAGCCTGTTGAAGGGCTTCTCAGAATGACATTAAATAGGTAGCTTTCATATCGAGTGACGAGAGAAAGCGAGAATTCATCGAATACGGATAAGGCGGGCTTAAATTAGCGGAACGCGACCAGCGGCGTAGAAGGTCGGGACGAACAAGACTCTCGTCCCCATTTCCCAGGCTTCGTGGTCAATCTGTCTAAATCGTTCGATTTCATCGGCAGGGAGCAAGTCGCTCAGATCTTGAGCCAGCGTCTCCCATTCGGATTCCAATTGATCCTCATCTATGCTATCTTGCCATTCTCCGCCAAGTAAACCAGTTCGGATCCCGTTCAGCTGCACTGAGTGGAAAAGCGCACGCAGTGTTCGTCCCAGATAGGGGTTGGCGCCTTGATCGAGCAATGCCTGGATCTGCATTTGGCCGATGGTTTCAAGCTCACGTGGGTAATCTATCCGCCCGCCATAATCAGGCTCTGCTAATGCCAGAATCCAACCGCCCGGCTTTGTGACTCTTACCATCTCATCGAGGATCTTCTCCGGGTCTTCAACCCAGAGCAGAAGAAAATGACAGACAGCCACATCGAATGCTGCGGGTTGTAAAGGTAGGTTGTTGCCGTCTCCTGCGAGATACAAGGATGCAGCATCATTCATTTGGGCGAAGGTTACAGCAGAACGGTCGATGTCAATACCAACGCTCGGGAATGAATACCGCTTGCTAATTTCTGCACTGACCACGCCCGTACCAGAGCCAACTTCCAGAAGCTTATGCTTCCCTTGAATCTGAAGGGAATCAAAAAGCTGCTCTCGGATCGAAGCGGTCCAAGTTGCCTGAACGAGGTAGCGTGAGTGCAGACGCTCTAGGGTTTCTTGCTGCATGAGGATCCGCTAAAGAACCAGCATCGATTAGCTCTTATGCAATTCCGGAGGGCGAGCGAGCAGCCATCAAGAAGTGGCCTGATAGCTTGAGACTGTCTTATCCCAGATTTGATCCCATGGATCACGCAAGATGTTCCCCAGGACCTGGTTCACACCCTGCGCCGGCAAGACGTCTCCATCTGGCTCTACGTACAGCCAGGCACGACCTGCACCTTGAGGTACATTCTCAAGTTCAACGGCAATAGGGTTTGTCTCAGAATGGGGCGCAGGGAGATCCCAGATAAGGTCCAGGCCAAGAGTTGCAGCCTTATCCCGGGCTTGTTCTAACGCGTTGATGCATAGGTCAGATTTCTCGAACGCGGCAAGAGAGACGGCCTTTACCCCCATCTGGAAGAGCTCTTCCAGGGTGTCAATAATCCGGGGTGATGATGTGGGGTCCAGTGTCAGATGGACAGCAACGAAGATCTCAGTCTCAAGCGCCCGCTCCAGGCCTTGCCTGGCAGCAGGGTCATCGGGGGCGAATGCTATGAGGATATGGTCCAGACCAGACTTATCGAGACGATCGAGGTAAGCAGGGTCAGCTAACTGCTTTCCATGCGTAAGAATCCCCGTGACCTGTCCAAGGCTTTCCGCGTATTGAATAAGATCGGGTAAGTCTTCCCGCAGCGTCGGTTCACCGCCCGTGAACGTCACGTGAGGAATATTCGCATCCCATGCTGTGGACAGAATCTGCATCCACTCCGACTTAGAAAGCTCTCGATCTACACGTGCTCTCGCGAGGGGATCGGGAGTACCTTGTTTGTCCAGTTTGTAGGTGAGCGCGCAATCCAGGCGGTAGGGAGCGGAAGGGGCTATGCTGTAAGGTTCAACACGATCCATCCCCAGGAATAGCACAGGGTCAAGATCAGGCTCCGTCGCTAAGGTAAGGATCTCTTCCCGCAGCCCGCGTTGGTCCCGCAGGGCATGCTTGCGGCTCAACTTGTATCTCGCGGCCATGGTTTTTGCAGCATCTTCTTCACCCATGCCCTGGATCCACAACGCAACGTGCTCTGCTGCGGTTTGGTTTAAATGAAGCACAGTCGCCGCATTTACCAAAAGTAAACCCGTCCCATCGTTCTCCACGCGCAGATGTAGCCGGTTTGGGGTTTCCGCATCTTCCGGGAACATACATTGATAAATCCCAGGATCTGGGGCGGGAGGCGGTTCTTTTGGTGTGAAGAAACGAGTAATTATTGCGTCCATTATGCCGTCCTTCTGGCTAGATGCTGTGCGGAACGAGATTCTGAAAAGCGATGGGCTCGTGATCTGAACGGTTCATCAATGTAAGAGGGCATCCGCCGCCGCACTCAGAAAGCACGGCGCAATTCTCGCAGGCGGCGGGAATATATTTCCGTTCACGGAGCCAGATCGCGCGTTCGTGATTCCAGATGCTATCCCAAGAATCGCGGAGGATATGGCCCAATGGCTCATAAAAAGATTGACAGGGAATCACATCCCCATTCGGTTCTACGCACATGTTGTATAACGCCGCTGTGCAAGCTTTCACGCCTAATTCCATCTGAACCGGATCGAAGTGACAGTATTGGGTTGGCGTATACCAGATCAACCGTTGTCCATACTGGTCTGTTTTCTCTCGTACGCGCTCGAGGAGCGGCTCGAGGTCTGCTTCCAGCATCCCTGTTCCAACGGTTGCGCCTTTCCCGGCATAGATCAGCGCGTTGAGACCGACAGTTTTTACTCCCAGATCGGCGAGGAAATCAACGGTCTCCCCGATTTCGGGGCCATTCTCAGCGAGCATTGTCGTGTTGGTCATCACGTAGACACCCGCATCGACGCAATTCTGAATACCTTCGACAGTCTGACGGAATGCACCGCGAGTCGCGACCATTCGGTCGTGGACTTCTTCATGGTGTGATTCTAGCGTGATCTGTATGTGATCCAGACCTGCCAAAAGCAGTTTGTCTAAAAAACTGCGATCAGCAAGACGCCGGCCATTGCTGAGAAGTCCTGTGATCTGTCCCTTCGATTGTGCATGGGCGATCAAATCTGGCAGATCGGAACGCAGCGTCGCTTCACCGCCCGTGAAACATATATGCGGGATGCCTAGATCCCACAGGATGTCGATGATGTCAATCCAATCATCCGTCTCCATCTCGGGGTAGTCACGTGGTCTGGCGTTGTAGCAGTGCGGGCAGTTAGCGTTGCAGCGGTAGGTGAGCGCCAGGTCCATCCGGTAAGGTGCGCTGGGTTTCGCTGCGAAAGGGGGCAGGATGTCGATCGCCAAATCATGGATAGGGCAAGCCCCGTCGGGTTTGATTAGCTCCTTGATTTGCGTTTGAATCGCGCTGAAATCACTCCGGGCTTGAGTGGATGAGACCTTGAAGGATTTCCGGATCTCCCGAAGGGCTTCTTTGTCTGGCAGGTCCTCGAGTATCAACCAAGCCATCCTGGCTGCTGTGGAATTAAGGTGAAGCGCACGGTTGGCATTAATCAGGAGCAGTCCCGTTCCATCCTGATCGATGCGCAGATGGATCTGGGCGCGCCCATCCTCAGATTCTTGCGTATAGGCATAGAGACCCGGTTCGAAGCGCTTATTACTCCGATCACCATGAAAGGGGATGTGCAATCTCACCGACCCCCTCCAGCACAGGCACAAGCGCATCCTGCACATGCGCAGGCACAGGCACATCCCCCACCGCTCCTGGATGAACCGGAGCTGCTTGAGCGAGGAGGAGGTGGATTGGTCGTCTTGGTCACACCCTGTGTAAAGCCGGGTAGGCTCCCGACAAGACCTGCGGCAGTATCCTGAACGCTGTTCACGACAGAGGCTGCGAAGTCTGCGCCGGGAAGCGTCGGGAGCGAGATACCTTTACCGCTTGGAATTGGAACAGATGATTTAGTGCTGGGAATTGAGCTCGGTCGGTATGAACCCCACCACATTGGCACGTAAACCGGGTCTGTCCTGAATACTCGTTTGGTTCGATCATCGAAGTTGTCATCGAGCATCGTCCACTCGATATCTTCGGCGAAGCGTTCCGATTTAATCTCCGGAGTCTCCGCATTTTCAACTTGCTGCCAGGCTTTCTTGGTGATCGATTCGTAATATGCCTTGGTCTCCTTAAGACTGAAGCCTTTCATCTTTTTCTGAACGGACTTCACAAGATTAATGGTCACCTTCTGCAGATTAGCCCGTCTCTTTTTCTTGGGTTCATCGATTACCGCTTCGAGAAATTCGCGTTCATAGACTCGGATCTTCACACTGGTATCGAGGCGTTCGAGCGTAAGCGGGTCTTCGTTCACAACCTTGGCCGCGCCTTTCTTCACCACAGCAAAGAGGATCAATGTAAGTACCCGATCGAGCGGTGTTTCGGAAAG
>DAOWMX010000073.1 GCA_030642885.1 Anaerolineales bacterium
AGGGGTGAAGATGGATCTGATCACGAAGCGCGGCTCGTTCTACTCGTATGGAGAGACGCGCCTGGGTCAGGGGCGGGAGAACGCCAAGAATTACCTGCGTGAGAATCCGGAAATGGCTTCCGAGATCGAAGCGGGGATTAGGAAAGATGCTGATCTTGAAGAAGACGGCAGTGAAGGGGAAAGCGAGACGAGCGATTGACGCTCGTGTTATCATTATAGTGCTGCGTGATCCAATTTATGAAAAGCGCGGCCAAAGCATTGCGAAAGATCTCTGAAATGAGATTTGGCACCGATAGAGAAGAACAACGTTAGGATGGTAGGTGAAAAAGGTGGGATTTTGCCCTCTAAGAGGGTGTAGTAAAAACTAGCCTGCCCACTCCATGATGCGATCTGCATGCGTGGAGTGATTCGGAGTCAGATCGTCATTTAGGGATTGGAAAATCCCGTGAGCATTGCATTGAGCCGCAGCCGAAAAGGTTCGCGGTTTTTGTGTTCATGGGAGGTGAGTAACGTGGCGGGAGTAATTACCGCCTTGAAATTGCAGCGGAGAAAGAAAAATCGAGTAAACGTATTTATTGATAATCAATTCGAATTTGGAGTTCAAAGGATTATCGCGACCGGTTTAAAGGTCGGACAGGAATTATCTGAAGCAGATATTGAGCGGTTGAAAGACGAGGATGAGGAACAGCGTGCTTATGAACGCGCATTGCGCTACCTGTCAAGGCGCCCTCATTCTGAGAAGGAAATCGCTAATAAGCTCTCTCGGAACCGGATCGAGATCAATGTGCAGGACCGGGTTCTAAAGAGGCTGCGAGAAGCATCCCTTGTCGATGATGTTGAGTTCGCTCGAGCTTGGGTTGAGAACCGGCAAATATTTCGCCCGAGAAGCGGGCTGATGCTGAGGAGCGAATTACGCGGTAAGGGAGTATCAAAAGAGGCGATAGAAACTGCCCTTGAAGGGTTCGACGAGGCTGAAGCAGCTCTCACTGTAGCCAGGAAAGCATGTAAACGTTACGGTGATCTTTCAGAAGAAGCTTCCAATCGTCGGCTGAGACAGTTCCTCGCCCGTCGCGGCTTTTCCTATGAACTCATATCCTCCACATTATCGATTTTGATGGATGAGGAAAACGGCTCTGATGAGAAAAGTGAGGTAGAAAAGTGAATGGTCCACTGATAATCGGTATCGTAATATCGCTGGTTGCAGGCGCGGTCATTGGTTACTTGCTGCGTCAATTGCAGATTGAACGTGCTGTGCGTGGCCGCATGGTGGAAGCCGAGCGGATGGTTGACGAAGCCCAAGCGCAGACGAAAGAAATCGAGTTGAAAGCGCGCGATCAAGCGCTGCGTATTCGCGATGAGGCCGAAGGAGAGATCAGCCGCAAGAGGGCAGAGCTCTCGAAGGAAGATGAGCGTCTTCAGCAGCGAAGAGCGGAAAATGATCGCCGACTCGATCAGCTGGAGAAGCGCGAACAAACAGTAAATAAACGCCAGAGTAATGTAGACCGCCGTTCGAACGAGTTGGATGATCGCCTTGCAGAAATCCTCGTTGAGCTCGAACGTGTATCCAGCATGACCCGAGAAGAAGCCAAAAACCAGCTTCTTCAAGAAGTAGAACGGGATTCCCGGGCGGATATGCTCAGGATTATTCGACAGATCGAAGAAGAGGCGCAGGCGGAAGGGGATAAACGTGCTCGCCATTTGATCGCCGACGCAATACAGAGGGTGGCATCGGACCACGTTTCCGAAATTACGGTATCCGCGGTCTCTTTGCCTTCAGACGATATGAAGGGCCGCATCATCGGCCGGAACGGGCGGAATATCCGAGCGTTCGAACAAACTGCCGGAGTGGATGTGGTCGTCGATGATACGCCTGAGGCGGTAACGATCTCATGTTTTGACTCTGTCCGGCGGGAGGTCGCCCGGCGCTCCATGCAAGCGCTTGTATTGGATGGGCGCATCCATCCTGCCCAGATTGAGAAGATCGTAAGCGAACAAAAAAAGGAAGTTGAGCGGCTCATCGTGGAGGAGGGTGAAAGCGCATCGTTCGAAGCAGGTGTTCCCGGACTTCATCCGGAAATCATCAAGAAGCTCGGCCGCTTGAAGTTCCGCACTTCGTATGGCCAAAATCAGCTCGCTCACGCGATAGAGTCGTCACAACTCGCGGCAGTGATCGCTGCGGAGTTGGGCGCAGATGTAGAAATCGCCAAGGCAGGCGGGCTGCTTCACGACATCGGTAAAGCGATGGACCACGAAGTGGAAGGGACTCACGCAGCCATCGGGGCGGAATTCTGCCGCCGCTATGGCGTCAACCCAATCGTGGTCAATGCCATCGAAGCTCACCACCGTGATATTGAACAGGAATCTGTGGAGGCGGTGATTGTCGAGGCGGCGGATGCGATCAGCGGCGCTCGACCAGGAGCCAGGCGTGAGAGTCTTGAACAGTATGTCAAGCGCATCAAGTCGTTAGAGGAGATCGCAGATTCATTCGACGGCGTTTCCCAGAGCTATGCGCTTCAAGCGGGACGAGAGATCCGGGTGATTGTCCGCCCTGAAGATATCGATGATCTTGAATCGACGCGCCTAGCGCGCACCGTCGCCAAGAAGATCGAAGAGGGGATGCAGTACCCGGGACAGATAAAAGTCACGGTCATCCGCGAGACACGCGCAGTCGATTACGCGAAGTAATGACTCCTGATTGGGGTCTGCGTATTACGATCGCGGCCAACTAATTATTACTATAATGAAGACAGGCGCCGGCAAATCCGGCGCCTGTGAGTTTAATACCAAAGCGTATTTATTTGCCGTTCTCTCGTAGTTGACGATAGAGAAACCCGAAATTTTCTTCCGGGTAGGTCTCATGTAAGCGATCGTCCCAGATGAACTCACTGGCGATGGTCAGGTTGAGCAGCCGGGCATCTAGGGAGCGAATCGTTTTCTCCATCTTGAGAATCTTGCTGCTGCCCGCAGTGAGCGTTAGAAGACGTGTAAATTGGACTCGGTTTCGTGTCTCTCGATGGTAATCAAAATGTGAAGCCCTTCCTTCTTCCAGATCGGAGAGATAGGCTCGCCACAGATTCAATCGCATCCCCATTTCTCGTTCTGATTTGCGCCCGATCGCACTACGCCACTTAGTGAGAACCCCATTCCATTGGCGCTGTAATTTTGAATGCTGCACATTCTGTTTGGAGTTCATCTCAGCTTCTTGTGCCAGGGATTCATCCTGAGTCATTATTAATCCCCCCATGCTGAGGCGGGGGTAGGGGGGTGAATCAGGTTTGGAGCGTTTGGCCAGGGGCCAGAAAATATCCGCTGAGAGGAGAAAATCTTCGATCTCATCCAGCATCGCTTCGAAAAGGTCGAGATTGTAATCAATGGATTCCATTTATCTTTTTGCTTCGTATAGGGCGGCACCGATCGCGTCGAGGAGTTGGCCGCGGGTGGCAGGCTTGACAAGATATCCTGCGGCGCCCAGCGCGTTTCCCTCGTCGATGTCTTTTTGCTGGCCTTTGGCCGACAGAAATATGATCGGGGGAATCGGTTTATTCTCTTCCGAGAGTACGCGGATAACATCGAAACCCGTAATCTCGGGCATCATTACATCGAGGAGAAGAAGATCAAACGCCTCATTGCGAAGCATGTTGAGCGCATCTTCGCCGCTGTAGGCGAGCGAGAGCTCATATCCTGCAGGAAGGAGTGTTAATTCGATGAGCCCGACGGTATCGGGTTCATCATCCACAATGAGTATTCTTGTCTGGTTATCCGTCACTTTTTACGCTCAATTCCTGTGTACGGTTCGCCCCAATTGTAACCTGCGAAAGGGAACCCGCCAAATCCGCGAGGCGATAAAGAAACCGTCATCAAGGGAAAGGACAATCCGTTGTTCAGTAGAGACTCGGAAGGGTGACCGTATGCTCTAGTTTCTTTGGGTACGTCGTTGTTTATGCTCGGGCCGCCCAGAGGGAAATCGTTATGGATACTGATGACTTCCGATCTAATCCGCAGCTAACCCGAAAGCGATAACATCATACTCGAGCATCGCTGGATCGGCCTCTCGCGGCAACAAAAGTGACAGTTCGAAATCACTCGCCTCTCCGGCTTCAAGAAGTTCGACGGGGGAAACCCATCCAGCCGAAAGTATAAGCCCCTCTTCATTTCGCGCTGTCGCATAAATGGTAGGTTGTCTGATGGGCGTATTGTCAGGGTTAGTTATCACCCCGCGCAAGAACACAATTGAGCCGAGGGCTTCATATTGCGAAATACTCAACCCTAGCAGCGAAACCGTCTCCTCCGCAGCTAATGTGGCAACCCCTGCCACCGATGCGTGGGCGTTCAGCGTGAGCATCGCATCCTCGGAGGCGAGGATTTCAGGGGAGATCCCCCAGAATTGCTGGATGGTGAAGGAGTGAATCCCGCCGGGTTGAATGGGAAGGGGGGAGTCGATTAGTGCTATCCCAACGAGTTCATCCTCGTTCTCTAAAATGAGCAGACCTGAAGCCCATACCCAATCGGAGGAGGGGTTATGGATGGAGACTAAAAAGAAGGGCATACCCTGGTTTGTGAATTGGAGCGCTGGCGGCTCTAGAAATTGAAGATCCGGTTCTGGGGGAGATGTATCTACGACCATATCCAGGAAGAAAACTAGGTCATCAGGCTCAAATTCCCCATCGGCTAAAGCGATAAAGGGCGCCGATTGACGCGGGGGTATGTGTGTGGAAGAAGCCACGAGATTAGCGTAACCCAGCGGCTCCTGGTTTTCATCAAGCAGGAGAACGGCGAGGTCAAGTAATTTTGCTTGAGAGATGCCAGGGTTCGTGATCTGCCCGAGGATCACCGTATCACCCTCAGAGTTTATCTGCAAAGTTGTATCCTCGATTTCTCCATGGATACGTCGAATCCGTGGGACTCGCTCGGCATAGATCTCGGCGGTCGTGTCAACTACGACTGAGGTCCCCTCAAAATCTAATGCGAATAACGCCTCCTCACCTGGTAAAAGACTGGCGGGGATCGCCTGCGCTGTCGCTTTACCCACTTCGCTCCCTTCTGCACCGAGCAGAGTAACGGTGACAGCAATTCCGCCAAGTGGGAACTCGGCTTCGTTGAGCAACTGTCCAATCACCTGCCACGAATCCGGGGCGTGACCCGGAATCAGATTTAGAGAAATGAGTTCGATTTCAGGTGCAGGTGTGGGGCTGGAAGGGATAGCGGTTGGGGTTGTTGGACTCTGGGTTTGTTGTGGACCCGGATTCTGAATCATCCCTGGAAAGGAATCGCAGGATCCGATGGTGAGTGCAGCGAAAAACATGGGAACGAGAAACCAAGGACCTGACTTCTTCTTTCTTGCAGAGTGGGGGCGGAATGGAATAAGCCGCCTTTTTATTGTCATCCAAGTTTTCGCATTCATGATGATGGAATTAAACCATGAGTTGGCTCATTATGCATTACGAGGTGAATGCGATTGTGTCAAGTTTCCCCCTGTGTTCGCAGGAGAACGCGACTCCAAACTTCCCGGGAAGCTTTGGTCAATAAACGGGAAGGGTAGGATCCACCTGCCGTGCCCACCCGTTGATGCCACCCTGTAAGCTCCAAGTTTTCTGGAAACCTGCGCCGGTTAGGAGGTGCAGCGCTCGTGTAGAGCGCGTGCCCGTTCTACAGAATAGGACGATCTCCTCGGCATCATCCAACTCGGCCATACGGGTCGCCATTGAGCCAAGGGGAATGGAGTCGGCGTCGGGGAGGGCGGAGATCTGCAGCTCGTGTGGCTCACGCACGTCGATCAGATGGACAGGTTCGCCGGTTGCCAGCCTCTTAGCGAGCTCGGAAGGTCCGATTTCCCAATCGTGTGCATGGCTGCTCTCGTCATTGTCGTGCCCGGGAACACCGCAGAAAGCATCATAATCAATCAGTTGTGTAACAGAGGGGTTTTGCGAACAGACCTTGCATTCAGGGTTCTTCTTCAATTTGACCATCTCAAAACGCATATCCAGGGCGTCATAGATGAGCAGCGTGCCGATGAGAGGTGTCCCGATTCCAAGCAGCAGCTTGATAGCTTCTGTTGCCTGGAGAGTCCCGATTGTTCCCGGAAGCAGGCCAAGTACACCACCTTCGGCGCAAGATGGGATTAATCCCACCGGTGGGGGGTCGGGGAAAAGGCAGCGGTAACAAGGGCCTTTTTCCGCAAAGAACACGCTGACTTGTCCGTCAAAACGCGAGACCGAGCCGGAAACATTGGCTTTCCCAGTCAGGACGCAAAGATCATTAATAAGATAACGAGTGGGGAAATTGTCTGAGGCGTCGAGCAGCAAATCAAAGGGTTTGGATATCCGCTCAGCATTCTCGGAAGTGAATGGTTCATCAAACACGACGATATCGACTTCCGGGTTGATGTCGAGCAAGCGGTCCCGGGCGGAGAGAACCTTGCGCTCACCTATCCAAGAAGTGCCGTGGATAATCTGGCGCTGCAGGTTTGCTAATTCGACAACGTCGTGATCGACGAGTCCGATTCGTCCAACACCCGCTGCGGCGAGGTACATGGAGACGGGCGAACCCAGACCGCCTGCACCTACGATGAGGATCGACGATGCTTTAAGTCTCTCTTGGCCCTGCAAGCCAACCTCGGGCAGCAGCAGCTGGCGTGAGTAGCGCTGAAACTCTGGAAATGTAAGTTCGCTTTGTTTGCTGAAAGTGTCCTTCATCTAATTTCCTTATGCATGATCCCGGTTTCGATTCGATAGCTTCTCCCATTCTACCCTTGAACGCGCCAATCAGTCTGTGGGTTGGAGACTGCGTGATCAGAGGGCCAGTTCTGGGCCAATCCAATGGAAGAGAGAAGGCGTGTCAAAAAGGTATGCCTGGAGCGGGTTCAGCGTTGTATTATGTAAAGTGATTTATCTCCGATTTCTGATTTAAACTATCAACCATGCGCCTGGGTACTTGAGTCACGTAGTTTGATGTGACTTCCGCTGATATAATGACAAGCCACCTATTTGAGAGAACAGAGGCATGCGCAGCCCTATCAGCTTCCGCAGTACGGATGCCAACGAGCAGCCGATAACACGCCAAATTCTACGCCATCTTTCGGTGGCTTTTATCACTGCTGGAATACTGGCGACGCTTTTTACGGCATGGACACCCGCCAGCTTGAACCCGGGGGAACTGGCGAATCAATTCGCGGCTGCCCTGGAAGGTGGAGCACCGGAGAATGGCCCTTCAGCTTTTGTACCCTCTGCCCCGGAGGAGACCGAACTACGAATTGGATTGGTCATAGGACATTCAGGGATTAACCCGAATACCGGTGAAGGTGATCCCGGGTCAGTTTGTGAGGATGGCTTGACGGAGTTGGAAGTTAACACAAACGTGGGCTATCTTACCGCACAAGCACTCGAAGCAGCGGGGCTGCAAGTAGATATCCTGGAGGAGTTCGACTCGCGGCTCTTTGAATATCGGGCGGTGGCGTTAGTTTCCATCCATGCCGATTCCTGCATCCCAATTAACGACTATGCGACTGGATATAAAGTTGTCAGTGCACTAGACACAGTTGTTCCAGATAAATCACAACGGTTGGTCGATTGCATTATTGATCGTTATTACAGGGCGACCGATTTAAATTTCCATGCAGGCAGCATCACACGCGATATGACGGAATATCACACCTTCCGCGAGATCCACAGCCAGACACCGGCAGCGATCATCGAGACTGGATTTCTCTATCTTGATCGGGATTTCCTCACTTCTCAACCAGAGAAAGCGGCCCGCGGAATCGCGGACGGTATCCTTTGCTATGTGAATAATGAACCCGCAAGCCTCCCGTGGGAGACTACGCCATGAGTCCGGCAGATTTCAGCCAACAGGATCCATCGATGGATCCATCCGACCGAGCTCATGCGGCGCTCCGCCGAGGTGACATCTCCGAGGCGAGGAGATTTGCGCGCTTAGCGGTCAAGCTCGACCCGCTTTCTGAAAAAGGATGGTTGACTCTGGCTGCCGTTTCAGAGCCGCGCGCAGGGTTGGCATACGCGGCGCGTGCATTGGAAATCAACCCGAAGAGTAAACCGGCGAAAAAAGCGATTCGCTGGCTGGTCCGGCGTCTGCCTTCAGGAGAACGAAAAGCGGCACTGCGGGAAGCGCGGATCCCCGAGGATCTTCTTCCGAAGATAACTCCTCTTGATGTTCTAGCACAACGGCGGATCTTACCCAGACGAGTCTTCTTATCATCGGTGGTTTTAGCCGCGGGAGTAGGGATCTGGTTGGGAGGCGCACCCGCATCTGCTCTGCAGCCGCAAATCTACCAAGAGCCATTGGCGAAAGCGACGATGACGCCAACACCCACGAATACGCCTACGGCAACACCGACGGCAACGGCGACGCCGACGGCAACGCCTACGCCAACGGCCACACCCACTCACGTCCTTTCGTACCTCTCAACCTTCAACGTCTCTCTAGATCAATTGGCGGATGAAGGCCGGTGGATCGATGTGGATCTAAGCGAACAGCGGGTGACTGCCTTCGACGGAAACAATCTCATGAGGAGCTTCATCGTATCAACGGGAACTTCAGCTCATCCGACTATAACCGGCCAGTTCCGCATCTATACAAAGCTCTACTCCACCGCCATGGCGGGTCCCGGGTATTACCTGCCCGGTGTCCCGTACACAATGTATTACTACAAGGGGTATGCACTTCATGGGACCTATTGGCATAGCAACTTTGGTGTCCCGATGAGCCATGGCTGCATAAACTTGTGGACCCCAGATGCGGAATGGCTTTTTAACTTCGCCTCAATCGGAACGCTGGTATACGTTCACCCCTAAGCGGTTCTTTGCCAACCATAGCGCAGTACAATCTGAATCCCCAATATCTACAATCGAAGGTAGAAGAGTACCTAGAATCGGCTGATTCGAAATCAGACGCTCTATCCATTGAGCTACGGGTGCGTGTGGGGGTATTTTACCGC
>DAOWMX010000123.1 GCA_030642885.1 Anaerolineales bacterium
AAGATTGCTGATTTGGCAAGAGATCTAAGAAAGGAGTTGCGAAGCGTAAGGTTTGATAAGACAGCAGAGGTCCTCTCTGAAATGTCTTTTTTCAGTATGTTTAATGATTATGAACAATGTTATGGTGTTCTTGGAGGCATGGTAAAACTCAGGTGTAAGCAAGCGTGTAGAAACGGTGGAGGTAATCCGTTCTGCAAAATACGAAAATGCTGTCAAAGAAAGGGACTAGAAGGATGTTGGCTTTGTGATGAATTTACAACCTGTGAAAAACTAGATGAGTTAAGAGCAAACCATGGTGTGGCCCATATTAAAAATTTAAGAAGCATCAAAAGAAAAGGAATTGATGGATTTCTTGATGGGAAAAAGTATTGGTATGTAAAACCAAAAGATAAATAGCAAATATATCAATAGTAGACTGTAAAGCTAATCATTCGCTGCCCCAGAAAATCGCTGGGATCTTCGTCAGCCGACCCCACGGGCTGGACGAAATGCAGGTGATGGTTCTGGTTTGAGAATATTGGTAAGCAAGCCAAGGCGTACGCAGGGACTGAGATAAGTATCGTTCTATCGACAGGGGCGCGCAGTTCGGCGTCCCCGTTCGTTTCACGAATCGGGATCCAGGTAGTTATATTAATAGAGGATAATCGCTAAGGGAACTTATCCATTGCCGCAACAACGTTTTGAAACGCTCGTTGAAATGCATCGTGATGAGATTTTCGCCTACCTATGGCGTCTTATCCCCGGCGATCAGGCAGAGGATTGCATGCAGGAGACCTTCTTACGAGCGTTTCGGGCATATGAACGTACGGTTCCGGATTCCAATTACCGCGCTTGGCTCTACAAGATCGCCACCAATGTTGCGCGGACGGCGCATACTCGACGGCAGCGGGAGATGACCCGTGAACTCAATCGCCCTGCAGCGCCAGAGGGACGAACGCTTCTTGACTCCGTCATCTTTAGCGAAGATTTGAAGGTAGTGCTGCAAGCAGTCGAAGCCCTGCCATATAAGCAGCGCGCGGCGCTGATGATGCGCAAGTACCAGGAGATGGACTATAGGGATATTGGGGCGGCGCTGGAATGTTCTCCTGGGACAGCCCGGGCGCATGTCTACCAGGCCTTGAAGAAGCTGAGGGTACGACTAGCAGGAGATTTGAAGCGCTCGTTGGAGGCAGAATGAACGGAAAACCAAATCCATCCAAACATGATGCAGCCTGGTTGGGTGATGAGGACCAGGGTCTGGTTCCAGAGCCGTTGACGGAAGCACTGGATCGGATATTTGCTTCTGGCCCGAGTGAAACAGCCATGAACGCTGCACAGAATAAACTTGATCGCGCCTTGAAGGCAGAAGAGGCGATGGTGGTGTACTACGATTATGTGCCCGCTTCCCCAATCGGGGCGTTCTTTGTTGGCCTCTCCGAACATGGCGTCGTGGCGCTCTCATTTGAAGAGTCAGAGGAGCGCTTCCTGGATTGGCTGCAGCGTAGATTGAAAGCAACAGTGGTGTGCGAGCCCGGCAAGCTGCGCGAGGTGGTCTCCCAGGTGTTGGAATATCTCGAAGGGCGCAGGAATGTTTTCACCCTCACGTATGACTTGCGATCCGCAACCCCTTTTCAGCGCGATGTGCTGACCACAGTGCAGGAGGTCCCGCGCGGGAAGTACCTGACCTACGGAGAACTGGCGCGGCGGATTGGTAAGCCCGGCGCGGCGCGTGCAGTTGGACAAGCTTTGGGCAGCAACCCCATCCCGATCCTCATCCCCTGCCACCGTGTGCTTGCGTCAGATGGCTCGCTTGGCGGTTATTCAGGACGCGGCGGCGTGCGAACCAAAGAGGCATTGCTCCGCCTGGAGGGTGCGATTCAATGAAAGTTGGCGCAGGCAGCGATTCGCAATGGCGGGAGCTTGAGGGGGATATTGTCGCATGTCGGCAGTGCCCTCGCTTAGTGGAATGGCGTGAGGAGATCGCGGCGCAAAAACGACGAGCGTTCTCCGATTGGGAATATTGGGGCAAGCCGGTGCCTGGATTTGGCGACCGTGAGGCGCGGCTGTTGATCATCGGCCTGGCGCCCGGGGCGCATGGCTCCAATCGGACCGGGCGCATGTTCACCGGTGATAGTTCCGGTGACACGCTGTTTGCGGCAATGCATCGCGCTGGCTTCGCTAATAAATCGATGGCGAGAGAGCGCGGTGACGACCTGATATTACAGGATTCTTTTCTAACAGCCGTTGGACGTTGTGCACCGCCGAAGAACCGACCCACGGCAGAGGAACTGGCGAATTGCCGACCTTACCTCCTGCGCGAGATGGAGCTCCTCCACCGGGTGCGGGTCGTTCTAGCGTTAGGGCAGATTGCATTTGACGGATATCTGCGGGCATTACAGGGACAGGGGGTGGAGAACCCTCGTTTAAAATTCGCACACGGGTTGTGGCATGAGTTCGATCCACCCAAGCCATTGCTCGTTGCCTGTTACCACCCTAGCCGGCAGAACACACAAACCGGCCGGCTGACCGAGGAGATGATGGATGCGGTTTTCTCCCGCATCCGCAGCGCGCTGGATATCGGAATTGAGGGCGCATGAGGCCCCTTTTTCCTGTCAATAACGGCCATCGTGCTGATTAAAATGAGATCGAACCTATGACGTCATCGCCTGGAGAACGGCCGGTTGAAGCATGGGGGATCATCAACCTCTTCATCGTCTATATCGTTTGGGGCAGCACCTACCTGGCCATCCGCGTTGCCGTTCGACCCGGATCTGGAATACCGCCTTTCACGCTCGGCATGGTGCGCATTCTTATCGCCGGTATCTTGATGCTGCTTATATCCGCTTTGCGACGTTCGCCAATGCGACCGACTCGCAAGGAACTCGCGGTGCTGGCGTGTTCGGGAGTCCTGCTCTGGACTGGGGGAAACGGGATGTTGAACTGGGCGGAGCAAAGAATAGATTCTTCAATGGCCGCGCTGTTGATTGCCACCGTCCCGCTGTGGATGGTTCTAATGGAGTCTGTACTGGATCGAAAAAAGCCGTCCAGCGGGCTGGTGCTCTCCTTGATCATCGGCTTTGCCGGCATAGCCCTGCTCTCGGCGACGACTTTTCAAACCGGGGATATGGGTAATATCGTATCCATGTTGGCGTTGGTCCTGGCCTCGATCAGTTGGACGTTGGGATCGTTGCTGCAGAGCCGGATGCCGGTCTCACTGAGTATCGAAGTGAGCGCCGGATACCAGCAGATTTTCGGTGGGCTGGGATTCGCGGTTCTAGTTCTGCTGACGGGGGAGCCAAGACCGACGCCGACGACCGGCGCGTGGCTGGCCTGGGGATATTTAATCTTCGTCGGCTCATTGATCGGGTTTACAGCCTATGTGCGCATTCTACAGCTTCTGCCGATGAGCGTGGCTATGACCTACGCCTATGTGAACCCGGTGATCGCAGTGATTCTAGGCGTCGTGATTTTAAGCGAACCGCTCCATATCACAACACTTGCGGGAGCGGCGCTTGTGCTGCTCGGGGTGGCCGGTGTTTTTCGCGAGAGGAGCAGGTCGAAATCTCGTGACGTAGCATTATCTTGAGGATACAAACAAACACCGCGGCTCCTGAAGAGCCGCGGTGGGGTCTGTTGTAATAAATCCCGATCCTTATGCCGAAATCTCGGGTTGAAGAAGACGTGCGTCCTCCTCGCGCGCAATTTTGCGCCCTTTTTCGACATTGACGGTCATCAGAATACCGCCGCCGATGACGAAGAAGGCGACCAGGCTGAGCACAGCCGGCCGGCTGGAGTTGAACGTCAGCACCGCCGCGGAGAAAAGCAGCGGGCCGAGGATCGCCGAGAATTTCTCCATGATGCCGAACAAACCGAAGAACTCACCGCTCTTCGCCGCTGGCGACATCGACGCGTACAGGCTGCGACTGAGCGCCTGACTGCCGCCCTGAACGACAGCGACCATCCAGGCCAGGAACCAGAATTCGATGACCGAGTTTAGCTGGTATCCCCAAGCGGCGATGATGGTGTACATCAATAGGGCGAGCAGGATGCCGCGCTTGGTGTCCATCTTCTCAGCGATCCCTGAGAAGAGCGGTTTTCCGAGCAAGTAGGCAAGCAGCAGGCCGATCGCTTCAACGGCGATGATCAAACCGATAATGACCAAGAGATTACTGGTCAACTCGGCAGGCAGCAGCCTTACGCTGAATGAGCCGGCGAGCGGCAGGGCGAAGAGGTTGTACACGATGAAGGCCAGATACAGCGGGCGGCGGCTCTCCCCCCGGCTGGGCAGGCGCCCGAAAATAAGGCTGAAGGGGATGCCGACGAACTGCACCAGCAGCAGCGCCAGCACCATTTCGGTGCTGCCGAAGCCGAGCTCGGCGCCATAGATCGCGGCGACGCCGATGATGGTCCCGATGCCGTCGTTGTAGATGAGGAAGGCGAGTAAAAATTTAAAGAGGTCGGCATATTGACGGATGTCTTTTAAGGTTTGCCATAGACGTTTAAAACTGACCGCCACGACATTCTCGCCAGGGGAGAGTTTTTCTGTGGCAGAGGGAGGTTCAGGAACACGGCGTAAAACCGGTATTGAGAAAACGGCCCACCAAATAGCCACGCTCAAGAATGAAACCCTGGCTCCCCAGGTTCCCGGTAGGACCTGCAGCATCACGACGTTGAGCGCCAGCAGGATCCCCCCACCAAGGTATCCCATCGCGTATCCGCGGGTCGAGACACTGTCGCGGTCTTCCTCGCGCGCTACGTGGGGGAGCAGGGCGTCATAGAAGACGTTTGCAGCGGTGAAGCCCACACGCCCGACGATGAACAGGATCGAGGCCAGAAGCCAGTCGCCCTCTTTGATCAGGATCATCAAGCCGGTGCCCAGAACGCCGATTCCAATGAAGAAGGACAGAAAACGTTTTTTACCGCGCATTACATCGGAAATTGTGCCTAAAATCGGCGCAAGAATGGCGCTGATGAAAAGCGAGATGCTCAGGCCGCGTGCCCAGTAGGCGGTGGCGAGCGCCGGGCTTGCGAGCGTAGCCCCGGCGACCTGGCTATAGTAAATAGGAAGGATCGCAGCCAGGATCGTGGTGGCGAAAGCCGAGTTGGCCCAGTCGTACATCGTCCAGGCTTTTATTCGGCGTTTATATTCCTGTTCGCTGATGTTTCCGGTTATGGAACTGCTGGCTGCTGTCATGATGACTGTCTCCTCTCAAATAATGCAAAGAGATCGATGAACCCCGTTATTTTCATGGGTGAATAAGTTTAGACCGGTTCGCCGCAGAATGGAAACACGCTGCGACCATTCACCACAGCGAGCTCTATACCGATCAGGCATAGGCGAATAACGACTTCTCGCGCTAACTTGTTTCATCTGGTTGATCATGGGGCGCCCATGTGCAGGGTTTATCCAATTTCATTTAGACACTTGACTCTTCCCCAGGGGTAGAGCGCATAATGTAAGCATGAGTCAGAAACACGATAATCTGATGAGTATTGGGCAATTTGCAAAGGCTAGCCGATTATCTTTAAAGGCGCTGCGTCTGTATGACCGCAAAGATCTTTTAAAGCCCCATCGAATCGACGTGCATACGGGCTATCGGTATTACGACGAGGGACAACTGGAGCGCGCCCGGATGATCCTCCTACTGCGCAGTATCGACATGCCGCTGGACAAGATCAAGGGAGTTTTAGCAGCACCCAAAGCTACATCCACCACTCTGGTGGAGCATTACTGGGGTGAGATTGAGTCCCGTATGGAGCACAGTCGCAGGGTCGTCGACCATATTTATCTAATCCTGAGAGGAGAGGAGAAACACATGCCCTATAAAGTTAATCAGAAGGAGTTTACCGACACATTGACGATCAGCGTCTGTGACGAAGTTTCGATAGCAGACCTGATTCCTTACATCGGTCGCTCGATTGCGAGCTTGAGAGCCTTTGCCGAAGAAAAAGGTCTGGAAGTCACCGGGCCGCCAATGGGGATATATCACGGGGAAGTCAACGAAGATAGCAATGGACCGGTTGAGATCTGTCTTCCCTTCGAAGGCGAAGCCATACCAACAGATGCCATCACGATCCAGACCCTAAAAGGGGGACACGTAGCCTATACATTCACGACTGTCGAGCAAGCCCGTTTCCCGGAGATCCTGCAGGCGTATGATGCCGTGCATGAGTGGATCCGACAAAGCGGTCATCAAATTACTGAATCGCCGCGCGAGATCTATCTGGCTACCGAGGATGAAGTTAGCCAACACGAACCTTTCATCGAGATCGCTTGGCCTTTCAGATAATCATCGGGGAGACTAGCAGCAACTGGGATCCGGATCGGAACCGAATCGAGATCGGGATCCCCGTCTTCTTTTAAGTGGAGTCTTGACCTTAAGCGGTCGAATAGTAGAGAATAGGAAAGCTGAGCGCATAAAAGATGCCCGCTGGCGCGGCGAAGAAATGGAGAAGTAGCATGAAACACGCGGTGAGTGTGAGCCTGGGAAATCCCGTGCGCGACAAACGCGTGGAGGTGGATTTCGCCGGCGAACGAGTCCTGGTTGAACGGATCGGCACTGGCGGGGACGCGCAGAAAGCCCGGGCACTCTTTGCAGAGCTGGACGGCAAGGTGGACGCGCTCGGTGTTGGAGGGATGGACATGTACGTCCGGGTGGGAAAGAGGGAGTACCCTATCCGGGCAGGGCTGAAGCTTGTTCAGGACGTGCGTGATACACCGGTCGTCGACGGCAGGGCGCTC
>DAOWMX010000252.1 GCA_030642885.1 Anaerolineales bacterium
ACGTCCTGTTCCCACCCGGCGCGCTCATCCTAGTCTGACCTCATAGATCCGTCAAGCAAGCTATGGGCTACTACTCACAGCCCGGTGAATAAGGACGGGGAGTTTATCTGCTATCTGCATCTTCCGTGAAAAGTAGTATTTGACTTTAAGACAAGGTTAGTTATAGAATGTCAAAATAGATTAATTGGGGGACTGACGCTAAATAATACATTTCCTCGGCTCATCATAGTGAAGGGAGAGAAATCGGAAAATAAATATACTGAATTTAACACGCCATTACCGCTGAAACAATTTCGCCAAATTTCTGAATTAATCTTGAGGAGGATGAAGTAATGAAACGCACCCTTATTGTGCTGGCTATGCTCCTAACAGCTGCGCTTATGCTGACAGCTTGTGGCGGCACAGCGTACGAATGCACGGACCCCTTGGGCTGTGCTAACTATGCTCCTGATGAGCCGGTCCGCATCGCCTCGGCGCTCGTGATTTCCGGTCCCAACACTGATCTGGGCATAGACTCCCAGTACGGCGTTGAGATTGCCATCGATTTCCAAGGCCAACTCTTCGGGCATGATATTGAACTCCAGGCAGAGGATGACGGCTGCAACGCAGAAGGCGGCCAGACTGCCGGTCAGAAGATCGTCGCTGACCCGACAATCCTCGGCGTCGTCGGCACCAGCTGCTCAGGCGCTGGCGTCCCAATGTCCAATGTTGTCTCCGAGGCCGGATACTTCATGGTCTCACCATCGAATACTGCTCCAAGCCTCACGGATCCCGATCAGGCATGGAATCCTGGCTATCTGCGAACGGCACACAACGACAAGGTCCAGGGCGCTGCAATTGCTGACTTCGCCTATAACGAACTCGGTCTGACGACTGCCGCTGCAATTCATGACGGCGATCCATATACCGAGGGCCTTGCGAATGCTTTCCGTGTCTCCTTCGAAGCACTTGGCGGCGAGGTCGTTGAATTCACCGCCGTGAATGTTGGCGACACCGATATGCGCCCGGTTCTCACCGCCGTAGCCGCTGCTGGTCCACCGGAGTTCCTGTATTACCCCATCTTCACGGCTGAGTGCGCCTTCGTTTCTAAGCAGGCGCGGGAAGTCGCTGGGCTGGAGAATACCGTTATTGCCGCAGCCGATGGATGTATTTCCGATTCAGCTTCAGAGGCAATCGGCGAAGCCGGCGAAGGTATGTACTTCTCCGGACCAGATATCTCCTTCACAGGCAGCGCTTATGAAGATTTCAAGGCCGCCTACCTAGATAAATACGGTGTTGAGACATTGTCGGTTTTCCACGCGCACGCATACGATGCGGCAAATATGATTTTTGCCTGTGTCGAGAAAGTTGGCGAGGACGATAATGGCACGCTCCACATCGGCCGCCAGGCGATGCGCGACTGCTTGTACGCCACCGCGAACTTCACAGGTCTCACCGGTACTTTGACCTGCAACGAATTCGGTGACTGCGCTGACCCGAAGATCTCAGTCTCTGAACTTCAGGACGGCGAGTACGTCAAGATCTGGCCGTAATCCATAACTTAGTGGTTCAACGGCATCCTGTCGTACTGAACGAGTAAGATCTTCAAGGATGGATCCGGGACCAGTTTCTCGGATCCATCCTATCCCTTTCCGGAGTGACGATATGAAAAAGCTCTTCGCGAAGATAGATTACATCGATTTGTTCCTATGGCTTATTCGTGCCGTCATCATCATCATTGTCATCTGGGGCACGGTCGCTACAATCCTGGATAACCCCTACTCAAGACGACAGTGGACGGATTTCGTAATTTTCGGCGTCGCCCAGGGCAGCATGTACGCTCTGATCGCAATTGGCTACACCTTAGTGTACGGCGTACTTTTCATGATCAACTTCGCTCATGGCGAATTCTTTATGTCTGGCATCATGACTTCAACGGTTTTCCTCGCCGGTCCAATGGCAGCGACGGGGTTTCTCAACCGCCACCCAATTATTTCTCTTTTAATAATCGCACTTTTCTCGATGCTGATTTCGATAGGCGTCGCAGTCCTCACAGAGCGGATTGCCTATAAACCTCTGCGTAAAGCGCCGCGCCTCGTTCCGCTGATCACTGCAATCGGGGCATCATTATTCTGGCAAAACTTCTATCGGGGTATGCTCGGTTCAAACGTAAAACCCTTTCCCCAGGTGGATATCCTAGCTGGCTCTATCCCTCTCCTGGGAACCGAAGTTCTGAAGACTCATATCGCCGTCGTCCTGGTTACGATCGTCATGCTCATCGGCTTGAACTTCTTCATCATGCGGACCAAGACGGGCAAATCCATTCGAGCTGTCTCGGAAGACAAGGATGTTGCCGCTCTAATGGGCATCGACGTGGATAGAGCCATCTCCATTACCTTCGCCACAGGAGCGGCGATGGCCGGTATTGCTGGAGTGCTTTTTGCATTAGTATTCAGGCAAGTCCACTTTTACATGGGTTTTACACCCGGAATCAAAGCCTTTACTGCTGCAGTCCTGGGTGGGATCGGCAGCGTGCCTGGCGCCGCCCTCGGCGGTCTCTTCCTGGGCTTGGTCGAATCGATTGGGCCGAGTCTTTTCTTGCAGAGCCTTGGAATTCCCGCTTTCAATCAACTGAAGGACGTGATTGCCTTTGTCATGTTGGTCCTCGTCCTAATTTTCCGCCCGCAAGGCATCCTTGGCGAACCATTAGCTGAGAAAAAGGCGTAAGGTGACATGATGACAACTACACACAGTATTCAATTGCGTACACCTCTCCGCTTCGGCTTCATCGCTGGGATCGTCTCGCTATGTTTCAGCGCAATCGGTCTTGTTGAATTATTTGGCCATCGGGAGCTGATCGCAGGCGTCATCACGATGGGTCAAGTCTTGATTTTCGCCCCAACAGCAGCGCTCGCCTATCTAACAGCACGTGACCATGCAGATGGGCAACGAGGGATCGTCATACTCTATGGTTTACTCACCGGCGTAATCTCAGGCATCCCGTCAGCGCTCTTGATCCTCCTCGCTTCAGCGGTAGACTTACGTCCATTTCTGCCGAATGTGTCGCCTGCGCTCATTGAAATCCTTTCCTTTGGTCTCCCTCCAGTTGCTGGCAGCCTCGCCTTCCTTGCGGCGATGACAGCAGTTGGTCTCATTACAGCATCGTTTAGTCTGCTCCCGGACAATATCCAGCGGCCGATCTTTAATGGCCTGCTCTGGACTTTAATTATTGGTTTGTTCTCGGAGATCCTCGTCAGCCGGTTGAGGGATTTCTTCGGAGCAGGATTCACCAAGCTCATCTTTTCTGGTAAGGCGCTGCGCCCATTTGTGGCCGTGCTTATTTTTATCTTGACTGCAGGAATTACCGTCCTACAGGACCGCAGAAAAACAACTCAGCCAAAAACAGAGGAAACATCCACCGCGCCCAAAACTCGCATGCGTTGGTTGACTTTTGCAGTCGGTGCGGTTTTCCTCATCGTCCTCCCGCAGTTATTAGGCTCCTACTTATCAGAAGTTATTAACAACGTTGGGTTATTCATCCTGATGGGTTTAGGGCTGAATATTGTCGTTGGTTTTGCCGGGCTTCTTGACCTCGGTTACGTCGCCTTTTACGCCATCGGCGCTTACTCCATGGCTGTCATGACTTCCCAAGGACCTCTTGGGTTCGGCTTATCCTTCTGGGCAGCAATACCCTTTTGTGTGTTGATTGCAGCTTTCGCTGGCCTCATGCTGGGCATCCCGGTTCT
>DAOWMX010000131.1 GCA_030642885.1 Anaerolineales bacterium
ACATCATGATGCTCCCAATGGCAAAACCAGCGAATCCCATAATACTCAGACGGAGCCAATCTTGGGTTTTTAGAACTCGCAGATTCCCTCGAGAAAAGAAAAACAGGAACGGGATGAAGAGAAGAAAAGCACAGATATATCTTAGGCTGGCGATGTCAAATGGTGAGAGATCCTCAAGAAGGATTTTAATTAAAGGCGGAGATACCGCCCAGATGAGAACTACGGCGAGCGCTTCCACATAAGGAAATGACCGCCTAAGCACGAATGAAAAACTCCTTAAAAGCATCCGTTACTTGAGCTAACGCCTCATCGTCAATCCAATAATGCATAACCAGCCGTATCTGGCCAGACGGCGATGCGTTGATTCTTATCCCCTTATCGGTAAAACGATGCACTAAATCCTCACCCGAAATCGGGGCTTTATTATCGAGTTGCAGGAAAATCATATTTGACGCCGGTGTTCCAAAATCCAAGGATATTCCTGGGAGTTCAACGAGAGTTTCGGCGAGCCGGCGGGCTTTGATGTGATCTTCTCTCAGCCGATCCACCATACTCTCAAGAGCCACGACCCCCGCTGCTGCGAGTACGCCTGCTTGCCGCATCCCCCCACCCAACATTTTCCGCGCTCGGTGAGCTTTTTGAATGAATGCTTTTTCTCCGCAGATGATCGATCCGGCCGGAGCGCATAAACCCTTCGAGAGACAGAACGTCACCGAATCGGCGGATGCGACCAGCTCCGCAGGAGAAACGTCCAGGGCAATCGCGGCGTTAAAGATCCGCGCCCCATCGATGTGCATAGCCAATCCATGTTCTTTTGCAATGCGCCCCACACCCTGTGTGTAATCGACGCTCAATGCCGACCCCCCACAGCGATTCTGGGTATTTTCAAGGCAGATGAGGCTGGTTATTGGAAAGTGATCGTTATCCACACGAACGGCCGCTTCGATCTCGTCGTGTGGAACCGTTCCATCATTTCTGTTCTTGACAACGAAGGTATGGATACCCCCCAGCGCTGATACGCCTCCCGCCTCATATAGATAAGTGTGCGAACGATCCCCAATGATAATTTCATCGCCGCGGGCGCAGTGAGCCAGAATGGCAGCCAGGTTCCCCATCGTGCCTGATGGCACGAAGAGTGCCGCTTCCTTGCCTAACATCTGCGCGGAAAGCTCCTGTAAATGGTTTACCGTCGGATCCTCGCCGTAAACGTCGTCCCCCAGCTCGGCTTTCGCCATTGCCTCCCGCATCTCAGGTGTTGGTTCTGTTACCGTATCAGACCGTAGATCGATCCATTCCATCGACATCATCCTTTTCGGTTGCCCGTCAGCCCTGGCGCTCTATTCCAGTGAATTCGTCAAGCTTGATGAATCTCCAAGCTCGAAGGAAGCGATGGATTCTATTACTGTTGGCGTAAGATCTTAAGTATGGATTCGAAATCCTCTGGAAGCGGTGTTTTGAACGTCGTCGCCTGCTCTTTTCCAATAAGACGTATAGTTAATTGACCCGCGTGAAGCAGTTGCCGGTCAGCAGGCAACGTGGGTTTGGAACGACCATAAACCCGGTCCCCCACGATTGGACAATCAATAAACGACAGGTGCACGCGGATCTGGTGGGTGCGACCAGTTTCAGGTCGAACTTCCAGGAATGAATGTTCAAGGAACCGTTCGTGAGTGTGATACGTTGTCACCGCCTCCCGCCCCCGGCTTTTTGACACGACCGCCATTTTCTGGCGGTGTTTGGCATCGCGACCAATTGGCGCATCTATCTTCCCCGATGGAGTCGGCGGTTTTGAATCGGTAAGCGCATAATAGACTTTCTTCACTTGTCGATCTTGAAATTGTCCCTGAAGACACTGGTGAGCTTCATCGTGTTTGGCAAAGAGGATGAGGCCGGAAGTGTCTTTATCAAGCCGATGAACCACACCGGGGCGCCCTTCATCGCCGATGCCGCGAATATCTGGCGCATGGGCCAGGACTGCTTGAACCAACGTTCCTGTCTCGTGGCCCACGGAAGGATGGACGACGATACCCGGCTCCTTGTTTATAACCAGGAGATCATCATCTTCATATACAACATCTATCGGGATCGCTTCAGGCTGTAAATCAGTGCGGGTTGGCTCAGGTAACGAGATTTGAAGATCCTCACCGCCAGTAAGACTGTAGCCTGTTTTCTTGACAACACTACGATCAACACTGACAGAACCGCTGCGAATGAGCTTCTGCACTTGAGAGCGGGAGAGATCTGCCAGGTAAGTCACGATTACGACGTCAAGCCTGCCACCTGGCTCTGGTGCGAGGAAGCGAACAGTCTGTCCACCCACTGATTTTATTCCGACTGACCTTCGAGGTTCCGACTCATGTTCTCTTTGACGGGATCAGCCTCGTCTCGTTCCTTATTTCGCCGTTCGTCAACCCACATTGCCACCACAAGAAGCGCTGCGCCAATGGATATTGAGGCATCAGCTACATTGAAAACTGCAAAACCGCCCACAGAAACAAAGTCTGTTACCATACCTTGATACAAACGGCTAAGCAGGTTGCCCGTAGCCCCTCCCAACATGAGCCCCAATGCAATCCGTATTGCCACTTGCTCGCGAGGGATCTGGGGGAAGTAATAAAGGATGGCACCAATTACAACAATCGCAATCACAGTGAAAATCGCACCGCCGGAGGGGAAAATACCAAAAGCCGCTCCTGTATTATTCCAATGGACGATGCGCGCATAGGGTTGAAGCCAGTCAAATGGAACCCAGGATTCACCGACCGCCAAATTTGTTCTTACCAGGTATTTAGTCCACTGATCCAATACGACGACAACACCGGCGACACCGATCAGGACCGCATAATCACGCAATAATGAACGTTTCACTTCAGGTTAGTACCTCCTTCATCAGATAGCCTTGATTGTACCGTAACGCCCCTTCAATTGGGATTCATGAAGCGGGTTTCCCGGAGGGTATCCAGGAAAACCCGCTTGCTTTCCTGCGCATGATAGGAATACTCTCTTGGTGATTCTTAACTTTCAACTTTCCGCAGGGCAACCTGCAATGATTCTCCATCGAAGTGATGCTCGGTCTTGATAACCCCCTGCGGGTCCGCACTCGGCAGCATACTCTCAGCGATGACTTCCCCTTGAATATATTCGCGGTGCATATCGATGGCTTCAGCGAGCCTGTCGCTCGCCGCATATTGCACATCGATGCCATCATCCACCTGAAGATCCGCCTGCCTGCGCAAGTCCTGCACGCGGCGTACGAACTCCCGCGCCAACCCTTCAAGGACCAATTCTTCTGTCAGTTCCGTAACCAACGCCGCAACATAGGGTCCTTCTGCAACAGCGGAAAAACCCTCTTGAGCTTCGATGCGAATCTCCACTTCGTCTGCCGTCAACTGGATAACTTGACCCTCGATTATCACCTCGACCGGTTCCCCGGCCAGCAAAGCAGAAGCGCTTTTATGTTGGTCTAGCTTTCCAACAGCGTCACGGATCGCAGGGAAGAGTGAGCCGTATTTCTGCCCTAACTGCTTTGGCAGCGCCTTGAGTTGGTACTCGACCGCTTCTGCAGCGGCATCGAGCAAGCGCACTTTTTTGACATTTAATTCATCACGGATCAGTGCATCGTAACGATCGACAATCGCGCGCTCATCTGAATCTGCGACAGCGAAAGCCACTTCGGACAGGGGTTGCCGTAGTTTCCTGTTTGCCTTATTCCTCGCGGCATGTCCCATGGAGACGAGCATTTGGACGAATTTCATCTCCTTCAACAAATCCTCTTCCACATCCGCTGGATCCACCTCCGGCCAGGCGCGGTGGTGGATACTCTCGAGCGCTTCATCATCGATGCTCCGAACGAGGTTTTGGTAGATCGTTTCCACAACAAATGGCGTGAAGGGAGCTAGAACGTGGGTCAGGGTCAGCAGCGCTCGATAGAGCGCCGTATATGCTGCATGTTTATCCGCATCCGAGGCCTTATTCACGCCGGTTTTCGCCCAGAAACGACGCCTGCTCCGCCGGAGATACCAGTTGCTCAAGTCATCCAGGAAATTCCCGATCATTTTGGTAGCCCGGTCTGGCTCGAAAGCTTCAAGAGCATGTGTAACCTGATCGATTGTCTGCAGCGAGCGTGAGAGAATCCAACGATCCATAACACTGAATTGGACATCACCGCTGTCAGTAGGAGTCCACCCATCGAGATTGGCATAGGTGACGAAGAAAGCATACACATTCCATAGTGGTATCAGGAACTGCCGCCGGGCTTCAGTCGCGGTATCAAATCCAAAAAGTAGATCCTTCTCAGGTTTGTGGTTGCAGTAGACCCACCGCATTACGTCTACGCCCATAGCGTCGGCGGCTTGGTTAAACTCGATCATATTGCCCCAGGATTTGTGCATCGCTTGCCCATCTTCGGCGAGCAGGGTCGCATATGTAAATACGTTTTTAAAGGGCGACTTCCGCTCGAGAATTGTGCTCAAAGCCAGCAGGCTATAGAACCAGTTTCGGAATTGTCCCGGGAACGATTCGCTGATGAGATCGGCCGGATACCAATTGGACCAATACTCCTTATCGGTGTTGTAGCGGAGCGTACTCATCGCTACAACTCCCGCATCCAACCAGGGATTGCCAACATCCGGGATGCGCTCGATAACCGCGCCACATGCACTACATTCAATCTTCACAGCATCAATATAGGGTCGGTGCGGCGTGTGCCCCTCGAAAACGTCCCAGCCCTCAACCGCTCTCTCTTCGAGTTCCTCACGACTTCCGATTACCTCAAAATGCTTACAGGATTCACACTCCCAGATTGGCAGGGCCAGGCCGTAATACCGCTTCTTCGAGATCATCCAGTTGTGCATATTGCGCAGCCAATCGAGCTCACGCTCCAACCCGAAGGAGGGGTACCATGCTGTGTCTTCCTTGACGACCTCCATAATCTGATAGCGCAGGTTGTCTGCCTTCTCCTCTTCTGTGACCTGCTCATAGGGCTTGTCTAGTTGATCGCCCATATTGATGAACCATTCATCCACAAGGTGGAATACAAGCTCTTCCCCACAACGCCAGCAGACCGGGTAGCGGTGGGTATAATCCTCGATCTTGTAGGTCAAGCCCTTTTCTGTCAGATTTTCAAAGATTGGTTGGGCGACCTTCTGGACGTTCATCTCCGAAAGCCAGTCAAAACCATCGAGGAATAGACCGTCGCCGTTTAGCGGCGCAATCACCGGCAAGCCATGTTCCTTGCTCAATTGAAAATCCTCAGCACCACAACCAGGGGCGATGTGGACGATTCCAGTTCCCTCGTCTTCGCCTACCTCATCCCAAAGAATCACACGGTGTGCTTCAGGGGCACCTTGTTCTTGTTGGATGGGCAATTCATCAAATGGGCCATCATACGTCCATCCTTCCATTTCTTGGCCTTTAAGCTCCGCTTCAACTTCATATTCGCCCTTCAAAACATGCAGTGTCCCTCTGCTCAGATAGAAAACATCATCACCCTGCCGGACCTTGACATAATCCAGATCGGGGCCAACGGCGGCAGCGACGTTGCTCGTGAGCGTCCATGGCGTTGTCGTCCAAACAAGCAAGCTCTCACGCTCGCGATCACGGAGTGGAAACCGCAACGTGATACTCGGGTGGGCAATTTCCTTGTAACCCTCGGTCACAATCTCATGCTGGCTCAATCCCGTACCACAACGAACGCACCACGGCATAACATCACGACCTTTGAAAATCCAGCCCCTGTCGTAGCAGGATTTGAGCGTAGCCCAAATGGTGTAATTGTTATCATCTGAAAAAGTGAAGTAGGATCCACCTAATTCCGGCATACCCAAACGACCAACAATGGATTCAACGCTGCCCGTTACCGGTCCATGCGGTCCGTCCACTGTGATTTGCTCGGATGGATCCTCCGCCATCTTATCTCGCAGAGTGCGCAGCATGTCGGTGTCGTTCCAATCCATCCAGAAACCCAGGCGGATACTCTGCTCTGTCTGCACAGCAGAATATTTCAGAACTTGTTGCTTGCACAAATTTACAAAACGATCGAGGCCGAAGTCTTCAATTTCACGCTTGCTGTTGAAACCCATCTCCCGCTCGACGTTAACCTCGACCCACAAACCCTGGCAGTCGAAACCATTTTGGTACCGCGCTTGAAACCCTTGCATGGCTTTAAAGCGGTGGAAGAGATCCTTGTATGTCCGCCCCCACCCATGATGAACCCCCATGGGATTGTTGGCTGTGATCGGACCGTCAATGAAGGACCAACGCGGACTTTCTGACCTCAGCGCGACGAGGTTTTTGAAAGCCTGAATGTCATCCCAGAAGGCTAGAACTTCTTTTTCAAGCGCGATGAAATCAACTTGGTTGTCTACGGATCTAAACATCTAACACCTCACGGTTCAAGCTCAATGACCAAACGTTTATTTATTGCACCTTTGCTCTTGTAGTCCACGATGCGTATCTGACCTACTTCCTCAGTATTTGCGACGTGGGTCCCACCGT
>DAOWMX010000300.1 GCA_030642885.1 Anaerolineales bacterium
GCGACCCAGCAGAAATGCCGGCGCACGCACTCGAGGATTTGGACCCTAATTTCGCCGTTGGCGTCAAACCTGGTGACATTATCGTCGCCGGGAAGAATTGGGGCTGCGGCTCCTCACGCGAGCAGGCCGTAACCTGCTTGACGGAGAGCGGTCTGGGGGCAATCATCGCCGAGTCCTTCGCGCGCATCTATTACCGCAACTGTCTTAACGCCGCGCTTCCGGCGCTCATCTGCCCTGAAGCCGTCCAAGCTATCCAGGATGACGACCAGATTGAAATCGACCTGGACAAAGGTGAGATCCGTACAAGCGACGGTGTTTTCACGTTTAACCCTCTCCCCGAGATTGTCAGGGAGATTTTCGATGCCGGTGGTCTTATCGCTCACACGAAGAAACGACTGGAAGCCGTGGACTAGCACCCCATTTATCGAATGTTGGAAACATGCTAATGGATAACCATCCACTTCAGGTGAACGGAGTTATCGAGTACTCAATCATGATTGCGATGACGAGATGTTGAGTTCACACTGATGAAAGATCCAACACTACGAAATCTATGGAAGGCGATATTTTGGGTCTCCTTCCCATTCGGAATCCTGTCCTTCGTGCTGCCGATCTATGGTCGCCAGTTGGGTGCATCCGCACTCGAGATCGGCGGTTTCTTCTCTGCTGTCTCGGTCGTGCCGGTTATCGTCCGCCCCTTCCTGGGGCGGATCATGGACCGCTGGGGGCGGCGTCCATTCCTGCTTATGGGATTAATCGGCTACGCCATTGCGATGGTCGTCTTCAGCTTTTCCAACAGCATTCTCCAGCTCACCATCGCCCGCTTCATTCAGGGACTGGGCCAGGCGTTTCTCTGGCTAGCCGCCTTCACAATCGTTGCCGATGTCGCCCAGGAAACCGGCCGCGGCTACGATTTCGGCCTGATCGATGAAGCGGTTAGCCGCGGCGCTATAATCGGCACGACTGCTGGCTTCCTTGCACTCTTCAGCCTTGATCAAATGGTGTCAACAGGGAGTCAGGTTTGGCTCATCCTATTCGCCGGCTACACCATCCCAGCCTTGATTGCCCTCGGAATCGGTTGGCGCGGCGTGCCGGAAACACGCCCACCGAGGAGCGGAGAAATAATCCAGAGCCAGCCTCTCTCGAGGCAGCTCTTTACGCTGATGGTTATTGTGTTTTTTACCGGCGCTTCATCCACAATGATCTGGCCGCTGCTCATGATCTTCCTGCAGGACACGCTTGGTGCGGAGGTGTGGGGGTTGGCAATAGCCTATTTACCGGCCGCACTTATCAGCGCATTCCTTCCCTCACGAATGGGAAAACTCGCTGACAGATTCGGGCGCAAGCGTCCAATGGCTGGCGGCTTGATACTAGGCGCCCTGGCCTCCCTGTTCATTCCAAATCTACGTTCGCTCGGAGCTCTAGCGATGCTCTGGGCGATAGAAACAATCGGTTACACTGCAGCCATACCGGCAGAACGTGCTTTTGTGGCCGACATCGCCGGGGAGGATTTCCGAGGAGCGAGTTATGGGCTATACACTTTCGCATATTTCCTGGGTGCGCTCATCGGTCCAATTGCGGGAGGATGGTTCTATGATCGTGCAGGACCGGCTGTCCCTTTTTACATCAACGCCTGCGTGCTTGCGCTCGGGAGCTTCATGGTGCTCATCTTCCTGCGTGAAACTCGACATCCTATCAAAGTGAGTTCGTAAAGTCGGAGAATTCTAGATATACAACAACACACTGCCGCTTCAGACCAAATAAGTGGCACGATAAACGGGAACAAACGGAGAGGAGTTTCTAACAATGTCAAAATACCGAATCGCATGGATGCCGGGTGATGGCGTAGGCATAGATGTAATGGAGGCCGCGCAGATTGTCCTCGACGCTATAAAACTCGATGCCGAATATATCCCCGCGGACATCGGCTGGGAATTCTGGTGCAAGGAAGGCGATCCGCTCCCGGAAAGGACGATTACCTTATTAGAAGGTTGCACCTGCGGATTATTCGGCGCGATCACCTCAAAACCCACGGATGAAGCAGAACTTGAGCTCGCTCCGGAACTCAAGGGTAAAGGACTATCCTACCGAAGCCCGATCGTCCGTCTACGGCAACATTTCGACTTATATACAAACCTTCGACCTTGTAAGGCATACCCGGGCAGCCCGCTAAATTATCGCGATGACATCGACCTGGTCGTCTTCCGGGAGAACACTGAAGGCCTGTATAGCGGGGTCGAATTTCACCCGCTCCCAAACGAAGTCAGGGAGACGATGAAACAATTCAACCCGGCAATTGGGCGTTTCGACGCGATTCCGGGAGATGAGCTTGCTGTCAGCCTGCGAGTGATCACAAATCGCGGTGCACACAGGATCATCCGTCAGGCGTTTGAGTATGCCAAGCGCTTTGGTTACCCGACCGTCACGCTGGTTGAGAAACCAAATGTCCTGCGTGAGACAAGCGGATTGATGATCCGAGAAGCTCGCAAAGTCGCCAGCGATTTCGCAGATATTGAACTCTGGGAAACCAATATCGATGCGCAGATGATGTGGCTCCTTAAAAACCCCGACAATTACGGCGTGCTCGTGACGAGCAACATGTTTGGGGACATCCTATCCGATCTTTCTGCCCAGTTGGTCGGCGGTCTTGGTTTTGCCTCCAGCGGAAACATCGGTGACAAGTTCGCCGTCTTCGAGCCCACTCACGGGTCGGCGCCAAAGTATGCAGGTCAATACAAAGTGAACCCCATTGCCATGCTCCTTGCTGTGAAGCTCATGCTTGATTGGCTGGGAGAGCTCGATATGGCTCAGTCACTTGAAAATGGGATCGCGAAAGTGATCGCTGAAGGAGAAGTCCGCACGTACGATATGGGTGGTGAAAGCACGACGCTTGAAATGGCACATGCTGTTGCCAGTAAACTATAGCCGCAAACAAATA
>DAOWMX010000028.1 GCA_030642885.1 Anaerolineales bacterium
GCACAATATAACAGAACGTCTCTACTGGAACCTCTGGGCAAAAACATCTAAGGTCCGCACTGAGGCGGATGTGATGGATATGTATTATGGTGATGGTGAAGCCGGCCGCGAGTTAATGAAAGCGGTCTGCAGCGAATGCCATTCTTCGACACTCTATGATGCATTCCTGGAAAGCGGAGATAATGCGGTTCGGCTCTACAACGAATCCTATTTTGCGCCCGCCGAGGCCATGCGTGCTGAGTTAGCGGAACTGGGTTTGCTCAAAGAAAACCCCTGGAAAGATGAATTCCAGATCACCTACTACTATCTATGGCACCACGAAGGCCGCCGCGCCCGTCAAGGCGCCTTGATGGGCGGGCCAGATTGGGCTCACTGGCATGGGTTCTTCGAACTGATGCAGGATATTTACAGGCTGGAAGAAATCTACACTATGAGAATCGAAACAGGCGCGATTGAATAAGCTAACAATCTAACACTTAAGCGAGAAACCGCCTCTAAGTTAAAATCGGGGGCGGTTTTTTGTTTTTAAACTCTGATTAAGGTGCGGTGGATATACTACCAGAACCGGATTGGGATTAACCAAACCGAATTTGTCGATCTCTCCATTTGAAATATCGCTTGAATTAAGCCTGGTACATCGTAGATCAAGCAAGACCCAGTCCTAAATTTACGCATGTTTGGAATCCTCAAGAATTCTGAAAACAATGAAGGTACTAAATGAACTTTCTCCTTTATCATGCAGCAAGTCTAATGCTGCTCAACCGATCTTAAACAAAAAACCGCTCATCTTGCTAGATGAACGGTTTTACTCCAGTGGGCGGTATTGGACTCGAACCAACGGCCTTTGCGATGTCAACGCAACGCTCTAACCAGCTGAGCTAACCGCCCGAGGGTCAATGGAATTATACAAAGCCGAGGTCAAATCCGCAATGGCTGAATGCGAAAAGGACAGGTGAGGGCTCTTCATTCACCCCATCATGGACATCTCGAATTCCCCCAGCGCCATCTTGAGCAAAGCTGTTATCGAGAACACGCCTCCCTTCTTATTCAAGCAATCACGGTAGATGTATCTCGGGAGTGCACTTCTTAGCCATTCCCTGGCGCGTGTCCAAATTCTCAATAACAATATAAACTTGCGGGACCATATCTGCATCGGAGCCGCCTTATGCAAAACCAGGATCCAAAAGCTATGCTCCGTGCCACGCTTCAACCGTGGCACGATGCCATTGCCGACCCCGCCAGCGCTCAGCAAGCCGTCCTGCTGCGTCTAGTTCAGGATTACACCAAAACCGGGTACGGCAAGAAGCACAACGCCGAAAGCGCCCAAACCATCGAGGCCTATCGCGAAGCTTTCCCCATCGCAACCTATGAAGATTTCAAACCGATGATCGAAGCCGTCATGGCCGGCGAGATCGATGTGCTTCTCGCCGAGGAACCGGTTGGCTGGGCCATCACGCGCGGCACAACCGCCGGGGAGTCGAAATTCATCCCCATGACCCCCACGGACCTCCAGATGCGGGTGAGCGCTGGCAGAGCGATGATGAATTACGTGCTCACGAACGAGAGGTTCGATCTCTTCAGCGGCGTGAATCTCAATCTCAATTTCCCGTCAAACTTTGGCGTCGTTCGCGTCGGGGACCGCGAAGTAGAGTACGGGTACAGTTCAGGCATCTATACCAAATTCGTTTCCCAGCGCACGCCCATTCGTTCCGTGCCCTCCCAGGAGGAAATCGACGCCCTCGGCGGGGGGAAGACTCAGCGCGATTGGGATGCCCGATTCGAATTGGCCTATCAGAAATGTAAAGCTGAGAACGTCACCCTGGTTGGCGGTGTGGCGCCGACGATTGTGCTCTTCGGACGATACACAAAACGCAAACACGGGTTCTACCCCAAGGATATTTGGAAACCGCAAATTATGACCCTTGGAAGCGTTCCCGGAATCAACACCAACTACAAAGCATCACTCACCGCTCTTTATGGTCCGGTGGTCATTCGTGAGATCTATGGAACGACGGAGGGGATGTTCGGGCAGCAGCGCGATGAGAAGCGCGCCTGGGTGCCCAACTACGATTTATTCTTCTTTGAGGTATCAACTCGAAGCGGGGTAAAGATGCTGCACGAAATGTCGCCGGGCGAGACAGGAAGCCTGGTGGTCTCAACGCCGATTCTCCCCCGCTATCGCATCGGCGATCTCATCCTCGCCCTGCAGCCGCCGTACTTCCGCTGCATCGGTCGTGAACGCTGGTGGACCCCGCTGCGCTATTGGTGGAACGAGTTTAAGACGTTCAACCTTGGCCGTTTGTAATTAGGCCTTATCCTGGGTTCGCCCTTATTCCTTACGGACAAGGGCGCGGAACAAGATAACCACGCCGACGCCAATCACGATGGTCGGCCAGACGATGGACCAACCGACCAGGTCATCCAGCCCGATCCCGAGCAGGACCAGCGCGATGATGAGGCTGCCGATAACGGGTCCGCTGTATTCCGGGACGACTAAGCGGATCAGCACTTCCACGAGAATGATCAACCCAGCCCCGGCGAAGACGAGCGACCAGGCGCTCATCCCCCCCAGAAGAGGGATATCTCTCAGGATGCCGAGGTTGTTAGCCAGCAGGACCACACCGGCCCAAATCAATATCCCCGCCCATATCAGCCTGCTGAGAGGATCGCTGCGGTGCTTCTCCTCCCAGGTCTTCTCACCCATTTTCTCGTGCTGCTTCTCCTCCGTCTTCTCATCCATTTCCAGCCCTTTCTCATATTTCTCTTGACCCGATTGATCCGACATCGTTCTCCCTCGCAATTCGGTCAGGCGCAATGGCCGACGGCTTTGATACTACACTGTCCATAAGAGTCTTCACGGGCTCAGCAAAGCAAGCCATTGCTCAACAATGCTGCCACTTATAACCCTATCGGTCATCATACTTTAGAAATGAATGAAACTCAATTTCACGCGCAGATTCCTCGTAACTTGGCATACGGATTAATATCTCTGGAGCGAATTTTACACTTTCACTCGGCCAACTCGAACACTACGTCCGCCGGCATCCCCGGCTTTAATTTCCCGAGCGGCGCCTCGACCCTCAACTGCACAGCATACACTGTCGTCCGGCGATCTTCCTCAGTTTGAACATTGCGCGGTGTGAATTCAGCTCGATCGGCGATGCGAACCACAACCGCGTCAAAGGTCTCATCAGGGAACGAGTCTACGGAAACCTGTGCTTTATCACCGAGGTGAATTTCTCCATAACGATCCTCGGGCACATATACGGTAATATGCAACTCGTCTAAATCACCTATGGTGAGCGCCGCTAACCCGGGCGCAAGCACTTCCCCGCGCTCTACACTTCGTGTCAGGACCACTCCCGACTCAGGCGCCCGGATCGTCATTTTCTCAAGCTGGATCTCGACCAACGCGAGCATCGCCTGCGCCTGATTGACGGCGTGTTCAGCAGACTGAATTAGACTCATTGTCTGCGCGAGGGCAGTCTCACCCTGTGCGACCCCGGCTTCAGCCTGAACCAGCGCTAGCTGCGCGGCCTGGACTCGGAGATCGTACTCACCCTTGAGAAGACTCTGATGGTATTCCTGCGCAATCTGATAATGTTCCCGGGCAACCGTCAGATTTGAGCGCGCCTCAAGCAGACCTTCTGTTTCGTCTTTCGTGAGCAAATCATCAAAAGCATCTTGGGCGTCATTAAGATCGTCTATCGCCTGGTCATGGATTTCCCGAATTCTGTCGCGGATATCTTGTCCCTCATCGCCGGTTGCCAAACGCTTCCAGAGCTCATCTGCAATTTGGAATGCTGCTCTAGCCTCTACCAGCCGATTCTCAGCCTCCACCAGTGCTTTCCCACCGGCATCCTCGAGTAATTCTTGGAGCTGGCTGCGCTCCTTCTCTAGATTCTGCTCCGCTTCTTCCATTACCAAATGGGCAGCGGTAATCTCCTCTCCTTTTTCGAAATACCACTCCGGCAAGTCAAACAAGTCAGGCTGCGTTCCTGACCATCCGCCTACTCTCTCCGTCCAGTATTCGGCGCGTGCGCGTGCAAGCTCCATCTCTACCTGAATCATTGCCATCTCAAATTGCGCATGCGCTGCCTCGAGGGTGGCTGAGGCTGAAGCCTCCCCCGCCTGAGCCGATTCGAGCGCAGCCCGAGCCGACTCTACCGCTGCTGCTGCTTGATCACGCTGCACCTGCAGCATGGAATCATCCAGGATCAGAAGCACTTCATCCTCATCGACCGAATCCCCCTCCTCGACGTGGATAGACATCACCCTGCCGCCCAACTCGGAGGCGATGGCAATCTCCCGCGCCTCCACGATGCCGGATGCAGATAACTGGTATTCGCTTTCTCTATTAATTGCATCGCAGGCCCCTGCGGTCAATACAATGAAGACCATGAGTGTAAGCGCCAAGCTTTTTTTCAAATTTCTCATCTCATCCTCCGACAACCTTGATAAGCGAGCGCCTGCCCATCTCTTTGGCGCTCAATCACGCATATAGGCAATGAACACATCCTCCAGGGATGGCTCGATTACCGCCATCCGTCCCGATTCAATTTCTGACCGCATAAGCTCCAGAGCAAGTGCATCCTGCAGCGATTCGACTCCCTCGGCGATAACATGCACGAGCGATCCATAAAGCTCCACCGATTCGAGAGGCAGCCGCCCCTCCATTTTTGCAGCGCGTAAAACCTTCGTCGCCCGCGCGCTGTCAGAGGACACAATCTCGAGCACCTGGCCGTGCATACCTTGATCTCGCAGATCATCCGGCGAGCCGGTGGCGATGATCTGCCCTTTTTGTAATAAGGCCAATCGATGACAGTGTTCGGCTTCATCCATGTAATGAGTTGTGACGAAGACCGTCACGCCATCGGCGACAAGCTGGTACAGCAGTTCCCAGAATTCACGTCTCGAGAGCGGATCTACACCGGCCGTTGGCTCGTCCAGGAAAAGCACTTCCGGTTCGTGCAGGATGGCTGCGCCTAACGCTAAGCGCTGCCGCCACCCGCCGGATAGCTCGTGCGTGCGCACATTTTCCCGACCCTCGAGGCCGGCCATTTGCAGAGCTCTGTCGATCCGCTGTTTCAAGCCTTCGTTGCTCAGACCATAAGCCGTGCCGTAGAACCGAAGGTTTTGAAAGACCGTCAGATCGTTATACAGACTGAAGCGCTGCGACATGTAGCCTACGCGGCCGCGAATCGCCTCGGGCTGTTCCAGTACGGGCACATCGAGAACCCTAACATCTCCGCTCGTGGGTGTCAGCAATCCGAGCATCATACGTATCGTTGTCGTTTTACCGGATCCATTGGGTCCTAGAAAACCGAAAATCTCGCCCGGGTGAACATCGAAACTGACATCGTCGACGGCGGTGAACTCGCCGAAGCATTTGGTTAAGTTTTCGCTAACTATCGTCGATCTTTCAGCTATCATGTGGTCTATTCTCGCCTAACTTAAAGATCGGCGGACAAAGCGCATTGAAAAGCCGCCGATGAATAACCCCAGGATGGTCAAGGCCAGCACATGCGGCCAGAGGACTTCCATGCCCGCCCCTTTCAATAAAATCCCGCGCACGATCTCCAGAAAGTGGTGAGCCGGGATGAAATTTGCCACCCACTGGATCACCCGCGGCATCGATTCGACCGGCGCCGCATATCCAGTGAACATGAAATCTGATAATCCCACCATCATGACCAGTAAAAACGCTTGGTGCTGTGTCTTTGCCATAACGGAGATCATCAAACCTTTGCTTAATTCGACCAAAATATACACAAGCGCCAATACAAGCAATAACGCGAGCGAACCGCGCATAGGGACCCCGAACGCCCAATGTGTGATCCCGAGCATAAGGATGAAATCTAAAAAGCCCACCATAATAACGGGGATGGATTTGCCAATGACGAGATCCAGGGTTGAGAAAGGCATGACGAGCAAGTTTTCCAGCGTGCCGAGTTCTCGTTCTCTGGTAAAGGAAAGCGCAGCAAAGAGAAGCACAGTGAATTCCAACATCAACCCCAGTTCGGCCGGTATGGTGTATAGCGCTTCAACTAACGATTCGTTGAACCACACACGTAGGCTGGGGATGAACCCCTCGAATTCCTCCGCTTGCAACCCGAGTCGCTGGACGAGTATCTGCTCCCCCATCTCGCGTGTGACCCCCTCGATGGCTCGCAAAGCGGCTGTCGCCGGGATGCTCTCCGCGCCGTTCAACAAAACCGCCACGATTGGACGTCCTGCGGGTGAACTCAATTCGCTCGAGAAGTCCGGGGGGATGATGACTGCAGCGTTGATCTCGCCCAGCCTGAGCGCGTCTTCAATAACAGCGACGTCGTACACCGGCTCTTCCAAGTTGAAGGTCGCGGTGTTCTCCAGGCTGACGACGAACGACCGGCTGGCAGCGCTGCGATCATGGTCTAAAATCATAAGGGGTAGATTGGTGATTGGGCGGGAAGTTGCCCATCCGACAAGCAGGAGCTCAAGCGCTCCCCCAAAGAGCATGAAGACCGGCAGCCACCAATCGGAGCGCAGATGAATGAACTCCTTAAGCGATAAGGACCATATCTTCCGCCACTTGGCCATCATGATTACCCCAACGTCTTTCGGAAGAATAGTCCGGCGATGCCCAGAAAGATGACTCCTAGCCCGGCCAACATCACACCATATGGCCAGAGCACATCCAGGCCCACGCCCGTCAGGAAGACACCCCGGGTGATGATCGCGTAATGCGTCCCCGGCAGCACAAGCGCCTCCAAGCGCATCACCTCAGGCATCGAAGCGATGGGAAAAAAGATTCCCGTCATGAAGAATCCGGGAAAGAAGATTAAGAGAAAAGAGAGAGCTAAAGCCGCAGGCTGAGTTTTCATGAACACACCGATGATGAGCCCCATGCCCATAATCGCAAACAAAAAGACCGCTGAGAGAAGGAAGAACACAATAAAGTTTCCGTTGAAGGGTATCCTGAATAAGAGCATCGCCAGAAGAGGTATGAGGATTACATTCACCAACCCCACAAGCACGTACGGGATCATCTTCCCGAGCAGCACTTCAGCGCGAGTGATCGGTGTGGCCATCAACTGCTCAAGCGTGCCATGCTCACGCTCATGGGCGAGAGTCAGGGCGACGGATAGGGCCGGGAATCCCAGGACCATCGATATCAACCCCGGGATCATATCGACACGGGGCTTTAAGCTGGGGTTGTACCAGGCGCGAACACGCAGGTCGATCGGCTGCGATACCCCCTGAGTCACACCCAGTGCGCCCATTTGAGCCGAGAGCGCCTGGTTCAGGAATTCCTCCGCACGCCATCCGACGTGGTCCACTGCAAAAGCGCCGCTCTGTGGTTCAGTGCCATCGATGATGATCTGCAGCGGCATGCCGCGCAGGGAGCGAATATCACGCGCAAAACCAGGCGCCAGAACCAGGGCGACCTTGATCTCACCACGCATCAGAAGCGCCTCAATTTCTTCCATGGAGCTCACTTGAGCATAGAGATCGAGATCATCACCCGCCGTGATTTGCTGAACGAAATCACGAGAAGTCGAACTGCGGTCGTAGTCGAGCACTGCAATGGGAACGTGTTGAATGTCCATCGTCAACGCATATCCCATCAGCAGCATCAGCGCCGTGGGGGCAAGCAGGACCAACACAAGGGTCGAGCGGTCGCGCAGGATGTGCTGGATCTCCTTCCGTACAACCGCGAAAACATGCCTGATAGACATCTTATGGTTTCTCCGGGACGTCTTCATGCGCCGCCAACCCGCGAATTATGGAGATAAAGGCTTCTTCCATGCGCGGTGGAGCCGGGCGGATTTCCTTGATACCGATCCCGTTTCCTTTCAGAGCTAGCTCAATTTCTGGGATTCTCTTCTCTGCCGAGTCAACCAGTAAATGGATCGATTCTCCATAGGATTGCGTTTCGAGAATACCGGGCAGCTCCCCCAATACGGCTCGCGCAGCCTGCCAGTCGTCAGGGCGGACGCGGACGACTTCCCCCTTTAATTGGCTTCTAATCGCTTCCGGTTTGTCACACACTACCATGCGCCCTTCATACATCAAACCCACTCGAGAGCAGCGGTCTGCTTCATCCATGTAGGGTGTGCTGACGACGACGGTCGTCCCATCATCATAAAGTTCCGCGAGGATGTCCCAGAACTCACGCCGCGAGATCGGATCGACGCCAGTTGTAGGCTCATCAAGAATGAGGATCTCCGGTTCGTGGATCAGCGTACACGCCAGCGCCAGTTTTTTCTGCATACCACCCGAGAGGTGGTCGGCTCTGCGATTTCTAAAAGATGACAGAGCCGCGAATTCCAACAAGCGCTCACTGCGCATCGAAAAATCTTCCTCAGAAACGTCGAAAAGCTGGGAGAAAAACCGCAGGTTCTCAAGAACGGTTAGCTCGCTGTACAGGCTGAACTCCTGGGCCATATAGCCGATATGGCGTTTGATCTCCTCAGGTTGCGTGGCCAGGTCGAATCCGACCAAGGATCCGCTTCCCGAAGTAATCTTGAGCAGACCCGTTAGAAGACGCAGGATCGTCGTTTTCCCTGCGCCATCGGGCCCCACGAGACCGAAGAGCTCCCCTCGCCGAATCGATAGATCCAGTGAATCAACCGCCAGCGTTTTGCCAAACGCGCGGGTCAAGCTCTGAGTCTCGATGATGATCTGCTCGTTTATGTTCATCGTTGAGATCAACTCTTCGCTTTCCGAATCACCCAAAGGACTGCCAGCGCGACCAATGCGGGTTCAGTCACAATGCCGATGTACTTCAGAGTATCGCTGAAACCCATCGCGGGAATCACATACCAGACGAAGCAAACCAGTCTCAACTGCAGCGATTACTGCAGCGATATAATCCCCACGCACACCTATCGGGCGGTTATCCTTCCAGATCACACCGGCGAGCGCGCCGATGAGCAGACCTACCACAACCATTGCCGCTATCAGAATCAAGATTTCTATTTCAACGCCTTCTTATGAGGGCCAACAAGATTGATCCTTGATACTTGATTAGCGTCCTTCAGCTCGAGTCGAATAACAACTTCACTCTTTTTATCCTGCAGAGACAGCTCGCAAGCGGACCATCGGAACGCACCGCCCAAGCTCTCGATAGTCCGCCTCAGTGGGTTCAATCTGATATCCCATGACGCGGGCGAGCTGCATCAACGCTGCCGGATGCCGCCGCCCATAATCAAGCATCTCGAGTTCGGCATCATCCACCGATAGCCGCTCGGCAACAGCAGGAAAAGATCTGCGTTTAAAACGCACGTTCACGTTGGGGTCCTTCGCAATATTGAGCAGCCAATCGGATTTCTCACCCCAGCCTGAGGCGACGTAAAAGGCGTCATTTTTCACATCATTTCGGACCACTTCGATGACGACATTACGTTGTTTGCCGGTTACACGTCCAATGTGTATTAGCATGAGGAATCGCCCGCCGAATAGCCAGCCGAGCCCATGTCGATACAATCCTATGGGGGCTCGAGCGAAGGCACGAAGTAATCCCCCTGGCGGTTTTCTATCGGCTACTTTCTCAATCATGTTTCACCTCACCTCAACTCAATGGCTTCCTCGGGGCATTGCAGAACGCAGGCGCCGCAGGCAATGCATCGTTCTCCATGATGAAAGACTACAAGACGAACATCATAATCGGGCGTCCAACAGCCCACCGGACACACCTCGTAACACTGCCAGAGACCCTTGCAGCGTTCGGGAGCAAAATGGATTTCTAAGCTCCGGAGCTTGCGGGCCAGGTACCAATGCTCCGCCAGCAGAGATCCCAAATTTGGCCCTTCAGACACTCACTACCTCCAACCCATAACATTCGGGACCAACCAATAGGTTAAACCGAGAAGGCCTCCGATTACCGCTTCCCAGCCCCAGTTTGCCTGCTCACCGCGCATGAGCGGAGACATCCCCTGCAGCTCTGCGGCAATGAAAACAGAAAGGGCCGTGACGCCAAGAGCACGAGCAAACATAACATCGATGGCTGCCGGATCCCAGATTGTGGAATACGCGAGCATTCCCGCGAGGGCGATTAGCGCCAGCGGCAGACTCTGTGCCAGCCCATCCCGCCCCGGCAGCCAGGGCAGGGCTACGGCATAGAACGCCGATAGAGCAGCCATAGCGATGAGCGTCGGCCAAAATATGCTCCACCAGAAAATTGCGATTGGGATCAAGATCAACAGAGCGTAAAAACCCAACGTGACCGCCGTCATCTCCAGCCGATCGCGCAGCGGAAACGTCACCCAGCGCATGGCATCAGTTTTTTTCCGGCCGCGGGCGAGATAATCGGGGATGTCAACCGCCCGCGCAGGTCCCCAGTGGACGCCCCACCCTGTCTGCTCGCGTATGCGCCAGCCCTCGACACCGTTGGCGCATAACTGCGGGAGGATTAACGCGTGATGCTGGAGAACCTCGCTCAACCCGCTGATATGCAGCGCGCCGATGATTTTATCCGCCGTGAGGAAACCTCCTCCAGCGGCGCACCATACATTAATGCCGTCCGAATCCACCACCAGGATCCAGGCGTCGAGTTCCCCCTCGATGGCGCGGACCAAGCGCCGCACGGTGAGTTCGAAATTTCCGGTGACGAGCAAGGGCGAATCTCGACCGGGTTCCCCAACCGCATAGACACCGGGTTTCACCTGTGGATACGGAGGGAGAATCCGGAAAAGGGATGCCCACAGGTCGATCAGAACCGTCCGCAGGGTCCACGCACCGGTCAATCGACCGCGGAACATCTCCGGCTTGAGATCGGATTCATCCAGATCCGCTGGTATGGCCAGGTAGAGGCGTAAGCTGCCTGCCAGCTCAGCCGAGAGCAGGTTCCAGGTAAAACCAGAAATAGATAAGGCTCCCTCAAAGTCCACCAGAGGGTGGGTCGTAGTGCGGGTGAGCAGCCACGTGAGGAGCTGCAGTGGCGCGCGCACGACATTATAGAAAAGCCGGGATACCCCCAAAGTCGGTCGCACTTCATCGAGCACTGCAAGTTTCCCGTCGGGAGCGAGCAGCTTTCGAGCCGATTTCAGAAGGTAGCGCCGCCCCCGTTCGCTCATCTCGCTGAGCGCCAGGCTGCTGACGATAAGATCGAACGATTGCGGTTCGAAAAGCTCATCGATCATGACCGCATCCATGCGCTGGAGATCGACGTGCTCCTCTACACCTTCCTTTTCGATTCGTTGAGCAGCTTCTGCGAGCATCCCGGGGTTGATGTCGATCGCCGACACATTCGCTCCAGCCTTTGCCATCGCCACCGTCAGGGCGCCGGTCCCGCAGCCAACCTCAAGAACTCGCGTACCCTCTTGAACGAGTTCTTCCACGATCAGATGCTGCATCGCTTCGAGACGACCGAGTGTGAGCAGGCGGATGCCGCGGTCATAATCAACCGGGCGCCTCTCTAGCCACTTCATAAAGACCGTGGCCACCTAAAACTCCCTTTTCATTATGCCCTGCAAGAAAATTCGCGTGGGCAGATCGCCGATGCGATCCCAATCCAGAAGCTCAGGGTCTATAAACCACATCAGTGCCATCCCTTCCACGATACTGATGACGGCTGTTGCAGCATCGTCTGGATCGATGGATATAAACTCACCGGAGTCGATCCCTTGCTGGATGATATATGAGAGTGTGGCCTGGTAGCGCCGGTAATATCCGCGGATGGCATCTCGAACTTCTTCTGTGCGGGCCGCTAACGAGAAGAACTCGTAGCCGAGCGACATGCGCTCTTCAAAACGCCGGACATCATCGAAAGCCGCATCGAAGAAGGCCTCCAGTTGCTGTCTCGCATCTCCTTCGGTGGAGATAAGCTCCTGCTCTGCTTGCATCTCTCCAGAAAAGACACGATCCATCAAGGCGAGGATAATTTCGTCCTTGCTCTTGAAATACCAATACAGCGCGCCTTTCGAGAGGCCGGACTCGGCGACGATGTCATCCATGCGCGCCTTATTAAACCCGCGCTGGATGAAAACCTTCTCGGCGGCATCGAGTATCTGTTTTCGCCGTTCTTGTTGGAGATCGGTTTGCGAATCCATCCTAGACTGACCAGTCGGTCTACTACACTGTAGATGTTTACATCTAAAGTGTCAAGTAGGATAAATAAGGTCTGTTATGCTATAATCCGCCGCATGTCTACCGAAGATAAAAACATCCAGCTCGAAGAACAAAAAGAAGTCGAGGACGCGGGGACGATCAAATTTTCGCGCCGCTCCTTCTACCTCGCTCTGGTGCCGGTAACTTTTGTTACCGGTCTGGCCGCCGGGTATCTATTTTGGGGCCGCGACACTGCCCCGCCAGCCAACCCGGTGGCTCCTGTGGCAATCGTTGAAGAGACCGCTCCTGAAGCACCCGAAGAACCCACGCTCTTTGAGATCAGCACGGACGATGATCCATCGCTCGGTCCCAAGGACGCGCCGATCACGATTGTCGAGTTCAGCGATTTCCGCTGCCCTTATTGCGGCGTGTTCCACCGAGACACGTTTGGCGCCCTTATGGCAAAGTACCCGGGCCAGATTCACTTTGTGTACCGCGACTTCCCGGTCGTCGGTGGCTTCGAAGCTGCACTCGCGTCAGAATGCGCCAACGAACAGGGCGCTTACTGGGAGTTCCACGAACTGCTATTCTCAGGTGAATACGCGAATTTAGATCGCGAGGCATTCGCAGCCTACGCCGAGAAACTCGATCTGGACGTCGAAGATTTACTGGCCTGTGTGGACGAGGAACGCTATGGTGAAGAGGTTGAGGCGGATGCGCGCTACGCCTCAGGTCTAGGAATCACCGGCACACCGACTTTCTTCATTAATGGTATTCCGATGGTCGGGGCACAACCGCTTGAGGCATTTATCCAGATCATCGAGTACGAACTCGGGCGATAATTCGCAGGCCTATCCTGCCCCTTTCTGCCCACCCTCCAATTTCAGCAGAAATTCAAGCATCGTTCGGTTGAATTCCTCGGCCGCGTCGAGTGGTGTGGCATGGCCGGAATCGGGAATTACAACCATCTGAGCGCCGGTGATATTGCTCGCCAGTTCCTTTTTAGTTTCCATCGATACGGTCTGATCGAGTTCCCCGGCAACGACAAGCGTCGGGGCGTTGATTTCATTTAGGCGATCGCGGATGTCGAAACGAGTGGCTGCCCA
>DAOWMX010000058.1 GCA_030642885.1 Anaerolineales bacterium
GCCCACTGACGCCTACGATGCTCGTGATCTCGTTCATCGGCGCGTTTACGGCGCTCTTCGCGGCGACGATCGCGCTAGCGCAGGATGACATTAAACGCGTGCTGGCTTACTCCACAATCTCTCAATTGGGATTCATGGTCGCTGCAGTAGGGATCGGAGCTTACGTCGCGGCCGCAGCTCATTTAATCACCCATGCTTTCTTCAAGGCGCTCCTGTTCATGGGTGCGGGCTCCGTCATTCACGGTGTGGAGCATGGTGTTCAACATACAAATGAACACATAGACGCTCAGGATATGTTCAATATGGGCGGCCTGCACAAGAAAATGCCGGTCACATTCGTCACATTCCTGGTCGGCGGTTTTGCGCTCTCCGGTTTCCCGTTGTTCACGGCTGGTTTCTGGTCGAAGGATGAAATCCTGTCCGACGCGTTCGTTCACGGGCACACGGCAGTGTTCATCACGCTCGCGCTGGCTGCCCTCCTGACCGCCTTCTATACCATGCGACAGATCACGCTGACTTTCCTCGGTGAACCGCGAACAAAGGCCGCAGAGCACGCTCACGAATCAGTTTGGACGATGACTCTGCCGCTGGTCGTACTTTCCTTCTTCGCCATCGCTGCGGGTTGGGTGGACATCCCGGAGGGGTTTCCTGGGATCGGCGGGGTCATTCCCAATTGGTTCCACGATTTCATCTCCGGATCGCTGCTCGAGCATCCAAAGGCGATCACTTTCCACCCTGTGCCGCTACTCGTGTCGATCGGTGTTTCCCTGGGCGGCTTGCTCCTCGGCTGGCTGGTCTATCGGCGCGTGCATGCCGGCGGGGAAGATCCGGTGAAAAAGCCGCTCGGTCCGCTTTATACGGTCCTGCGCAATAAATACTATTTCGACGAGCTGTATTCCGCCGTAATCGTTCGTCCGGCTTACTGGTTTGGGGAAACGTTCGTATATCGGTGGATGGACCGGGGCGTGATCGACGGTTTCCTGCATTGGGTCGCTCGCACGGCGCTTCGTATCGGTGACTTCTTACGCAATTCCATCGACCTGCCTATCGTGAATGGCGTCGCCGACTATATCGGCGAGGGTGTGAAGAAAAGTGGCAAAACCTTCCGCGTCATTCAAACCGGGCGCGTGCAGGAGTATTTGATCATCGGCATGGTATTCGCCGGGATCGTGCTGTCGTACATCCTGATCCTGCGACCTTAGGATATAGATCGGAATTTTAGACGGAGATACGTCTGTGGCATTTTTGCAAGCGCATCTGCTGACACTCATCCTTTTCTCGCCGGTGGTGGGCGGGGTATTGCTGCTGTTGATCCCGCGTGAACGCCTGCAAGCCATACGCTGGGCTGCGCTGCTCGCAAGCCTGATCCCGTTTGGCCTCACGTTGTGGCTGTGGTTTGCTTATCAACCGGGTGTAGCAGGCTACCAATTTGTGGAGCAGGCGATCTGGTATGAGGCGATTGGTTCGAGTTACCACCTCGGCGTAGATGGCATTTCCGTACCGATGGTACTGCTCACTACTTTGCTCACCCCGCTGGCGATCCTGATCTCATGGAGTATTGAAGATAACGTTCGTCCCTATATGGCGCTCTTCCTACTTCTGGAAACAGGGATGCTCGGCGTTTTCATGTCGCTCGATTTGCTGATTTTCTTCGTATTCTGGGAAATTGGATTGATCCCCATGTATTTCCTGATTAACCAGTGGGGAAGTGAAAATCGTGAGTACGCCTCTTTTAAGTTCCTGATCTACACCATGGCCGGGTCGCTTGGCTTGCTGCTGGCGATTCAGATGATAGGCGTCGTCTCGGGAACGTTTGACCTGGTCGTGATCACCGAGAATTGGCCCACGCTGAACCAATCTTTAACCTTATTTGGGCTGCCGATCACGCTTGCGATCGGCACGGTGAAGAAGATTGCCTTCTGGGCGTTCGTGGTCGCTTTCGCGATCAAAGTCCCTGTGTGGCCGTTCCACACCTGGCTCCCGGACGCTCACACGGAGGCTCCCACTGCGGGGTCGATGATCCTGGCCGGGGTAATGCTCAAGCTGGGGGCATATGGTTTTCTGCGCCTGGTGCTGCCGCTCTATCCTGCCGAGGCGAAATATTTCGCCGGCGCACTGGGGTTGCTTGCCGTACTGGCCATCGTTCTGGGGGCGTTTGCATCCTGGGGGCAGGACGATTTCAAGCGTTTGGTGGCTTATTCCTCCGTGAATCACATGGGCTTCGTGGTTCTCGGTATCGCTGCAGCGGCGTTCGCCCAGGGGACGATGCAGGCGGATGATGCAATAATCGCAATCAACGGTGCGGTGCTGCAGATGTTCAACCATGGCCTATCTGCGGCGGGGATGTTCCTGCTTGTGGGAGTGGTCTACGATCGTGCACACACTCGTGATCTAAACAAGCTTGGTGGTCTATTCCCCTTAGCGCCGATCTACGGCGGTATCCTGATCTTCACTGCCATGGCTTCACTCGGACTCCCGGGCTTGAATGGGTTTGTATCGGAGTTTCTCGTCGTTCGGGGCTCATGGCCGATCTTCACACTCTATACTGCACTCTCGATGATCGGTCTCCTGATTACAGGTGCTTACATCTTGAAGGCTATTGCAAAGGTGCTTCATGGCCCGCTGAACGAGAAGTGGCTCGGTCATAACATGGAGATTAATCGCCGCGAGATCATCGCCATCGCTCCGCTTATGTTTCTAATGCTCCTGATCGGCATTTGGCCTGCCTGGATATTGAATGTCATCAACCAGACCGTGAAATTGCTGTTCGGTTGATCGAGGCTTTGAGAGCTGTTTATGGAAGTACCAATTCTTAGCATCGTCGTCTTTACACCGATCGTATTCGGGGTCGTGCTGTTCTTCTTTCCCGCGGAGCGACACCGCGAGATTCGCATCTTCGCACTGACCGGCGCAACGATCGCGCTCGTCCTCTCACTCTGGGCTTATTTCACCTACGATTTAGCCCTCGGCGGCTATCAGTTGGTCGAACAGTATCCCTGGGTTCCTAGGCTTGGGATCTCCTATCACGTCGGTATAGACGGGATGAACGCCCCGCTGGTATTGCTGACGGGTATTGTGATGTTCACCGGGGTTTTGGTCTCCTGGGGGATCGACGATCGCCCGCGTGAGTTTTTCGGGTTCCTATTCATCCTGGCTACGGGCGTTTTCGGCGTTTTCGTTTCACTGGATCTATTCCAGCTTTTCTTCTTTTACGAAATAGCGGTCTTCCCCATGTACCTGCTCATCGCTATCTGGGGATGGAAAGTCACGCGAGAATACGCGGCGATGAAGCTAACGCTCTACCTCTTCATCGGCTCGGTCATTGCTATGATCGGCAGCCTGGCATTGTATTTCGCCAGCGGGACTCACTCCTTCAGCCTCTTCGCCCTCGAGCAGGCGAATTTTTCGCCAGACTTTCAGCGCTTCTGGTTCCCCTTTGTCTTCTTCGGCTTCGCCGTGCTTGGCGGCATTTTCCCGGTGCACAACTGGTCGCCAGACGGCCACGTCGCTGCGCCAACGGCGGTATCGATGTTTCACGCTGGTGTGCTGATGAAGGTCGGCGCCTTCGCAGCGCTGCGGGTTGGAATCATGCTCCTTCCCGAGGGGGCGAGGTTCTGGGCGCCGTTGATCCTGGGGCTGGCTACGGTCAACGTCGTATACGGCGCTTTCATCGCCTCGATCCAGACTGACTTTAAGTACGTCATCGGCTTCTCGTCAGTCTCGCATATGGGTCTTGTGATTCTGGGTTTCGCTACATTGAACTTGACCGGAATAACGGGTGCGGGGATCCAGATGTTCTCGCATGGCGTAATGACGGCGCTCATGTTCGCTGTCGTTGGGATGGTTTATGACCGCGCGCATACCCGAGAAATCCCCAAACTAGGAGGTTTCATTAAAGTCATGCCCTTAGCCGGGATCGCTTTCATCATCGCCGGACTTGTGTCGATGGGTATGCCTGGCTTCTCTGGTTTCATCGCTGAATTTCCGATCTTCATGGGCTTGTGGCAGAGCCAGCCGATTGTCGCCATCATCGCCGCGATCTCAATTGTGATCACCGCGGGCTACATTGTGCGCGTCATCGGACGGGTCTTCTTCGGTGAGATGCCTGAAGAATTCAAAGGACATATCACGCCAATCACAAACTTCGATAAAATCGCACTCGTCATCCTGTCCGGATTATTAATCCTCATTGGAGTCTACCCCTCAATCATCGCCCCACTGGTCGAATCGGGAGCACAGGCAGTCATGGCAGTGGTCGGAGGTGCCTAAGTGAGTATCGCCAGCTTCGAACCCTCAACCTTGCTTATCGTACTTCCTGAAATCCTGCTCCTGGTACTTGCCGGGATCATCTTGGTTGTGGGTCTCACCTCGCAGCGCAGCCGCGGCTTGCTGCTGGCATGGTTAACCGCCCTCGGTCTCACAGGGATTCTCGTTATTACGCTTCTTTACGGTCGACCCGGTGAGAGTGAGTTGTTAATCTTCGGCGGAATGCTGCGCCATGATTGGATGGCTTTCAGCTTCAAAGTGCTCTTTCTCTTCGCTGCGGCAATGACTGCGCTGCTGTCGATCGATGTGGGCCAGGTAGAGGATCACGGTGAGTACTATGCTCTGCTGGTTGTAGCAACTCTGGGCATGAGCCTGATGGCTTCCTCAGCCGATTTGATTATGCTGTTTTTAGCGATCGAGATGACTTCGATTCCGCTTTACATCCTCGCCGGTTTCATGAAAGGTGACGACAAATCGACCGAAGCGGGGTTGAAGTACTTTCTCTTTGGTGCCCTGACTTCGGCCGTGATGTTATATGGATTCAGCCTGCTGTACGGTTTCTCCGGCGATACGAATATCTATCGCTTGTCAGCGGGGATGCACGCTGGCGCCGTTTCCCCATGGTTGATTGGGGGGATGGCAGTCCGGTTCTGGTGGGTTTCAGTTTTAAGATCTCCGCGGTCCCGTTTCAATTCTGGGCGCCGGACGTATATGAGGGCGCGCCAACACCGATTACTTCATTCATATCAACGGCATCAAAGGCGGCAGGGTTTGCGGTTCTTCTGCGATTCATGCTCGCCGTCTTTCCGGAAATTGAAGCGGAGTGGACCACACTTCTGGCTATTATAGCGGCGCTGACGATGACCGTTGGCAACCTGCTTGCATTGCCACAAACCAATATCAAGAGGCTGCTGGCGTACTCATCCATCGCCCATGTGGGATACGCCTTAATTGGTTTGGTCGCGTTGAGTTCCTTTGGAACGGCCAGCGTGATTTTCTATCTGATCGGTTATGTGGTGACGAATACCGCCGCTTTCGCCGTTGTCATCCTGTTTGCGCGTTCGGCGGGTTCCGATGAGATCGCAGATTACGCCGGTTTGAGCCGCCGCTCACCCGGGCTGGCGTTGGTTTTGCTTGTGGCGCTGCTTTCTCTAGGGGGTATGCCCCCGTTTGCGGGTTTCGTAACGAAGTTTTATGTCTTCGCCGCTGCCGTCGAGAGTGGTTGGATTTGGCTTGCGTTCGTAGGTGTGTTAAACGCCATCATTGGCTTGTATTACTACATGACGATCTTGAAGGTGGTCTATTTGTACCGCTCGGAGGAAGAAGACAAACCTATCGCAATACCCCGATCCTATGCCCTGGTGCTTGTGATTTGCGTCATCGCTATTCTGGCGATCGGTACGCTTAGCGCACCCTGGCTCGATTGGTCGATTAATTCGGCAGTAAGTCTGTTTTAACAGCCTTATTAAGGGAGTTGTTTGACCCTCAGAATCGCTTGTGCTACAATTCCCGAACAATGAGCCAGGATGTGAATGCACCCGACAAGGACCGTGCGCTCCGTGCGCTGCAGATGGCCCTTCTGGTTGTGACCGGACAGGTTGGCTGCCTAACACTTGTGATCATCTTGGTCGCATTGGTCGCCGGGCTGTGGCTGGACAACCAGTTTCAGACCCGGTCACTGTTTACTCTTATTCTGGTTATTGCTAGTATTCCTGTAACACTATATCTCATGGTTCGGGTGGTTCTTTCTTTTGCCCCCCGAATACAAAAGTTAAGTAAGAAAGCGGCTGGAGCCGACCTGCAGGAGGAACTTCAAGGTGGAGAACACCGACCAGAAGAAGTCAAGGAGAATTAAGGGTAGATTTCGCTGGATCATCCTTCTAATTCTCGCCGGGAACATCATCGCGGTAGGCGTAGTTTCTCCTATTGTGATGCCTCACATTCAGGTGCCAGGTGAACCCGTTTTCGGACCCATTAATCTTCCACTATTAGGCAATTTCTATATCACCAACACACTCATCGCAATATTCATCACGGACCTCGTGCTTATCCTGATGGCAATATCTGTTCGCGTGGCAACGCGCAGAGGCGAACTCTTTCTCGACGGTATTCTAGGAATCGTAGAAATGATCATCGAGGGGATTTATGGACTCGTTGAATCGACGACTAAGAAATGGGCGAGTCATATCTTCCCTTGGGTAGCCACTATCATCCTTCTGGTCGTGGTTGCGAATTTAACCGCGCTGATTCCCGGTGTGGAAACCATCGGATTGATACATGAACCGCATCCAGAATCACCTGTATATGAGACTGATGTATTGTTCTCGATAGGCGATTTCACCGTAACCACGATCACTGAGGAGATCGAGGCGGGCAAGATTGTCGAGCATCATGAGGGAGGTAATCATCAAGTTGAAGTACCCGGGATGGGTTTTGTACCATTTGTGCGAGCCGGCGCCTCGGACTTGAATTTCACCCTCGCGCTGGCACTAGTTTCCGTGACGATGACGCAGGTTTTAGCCGTTCGTGCCCTCGGCCCACATTACTTCTCGAAATTCTTCGATTTCAAGCGCTTCGGGCAAATGTGGACCAAGGAAAAGTTGGGGCCCTTCGATCTCATCATGCCATTCATTGACATCTTCGTTGGCTTGCTTGAAATGATCGCCGAGTTCGCGAAAATTCTTTCATTCACGTTCCGATTATTCGGCAATATATTCGCTGGAGGTGTGTTATTGGCGGTAATTGGGACAGTCCTGCCGGTGCTCGTGCCATCGGTTTTCTATGCTTTGGAAATGTTTGTGGGCGTAATTCAGGCATTGGTCTTTGGTATATTGACGCTGGTTTTCATGAGTATGGCTACACAAGGACACGATGAACATGAGCAGCAGGAGGAACTTGCCGGCTCATATTAACTCGCTGTTGGTTGGACAGGAGGGGTCCAGATTAATTAGACGGAGGGATATTATCCAATGACGCCAGAAGTCGCACAGATCTTCGTTAACGGTATGAAAACCTTAGCTGCTGGTCTAGCTATGGTAGGAACCTTTGGAGCCGGACTTGGCATCGGTATCCTCGGTTATGGTGCCGTACAGGGTATCGCTCGCAATCCGGACGCGGCGGGACACATCCAGACCAATATGATCCTGGCGATCGCCTTCGCAGAGGCTATAGCCATCTATTCTCTGGTGGTGGCTATGCTAATCCTTTTCGTAGGCTAAAAGCGAAAGATCGAAAGGAGGAAGTCCTTTGGAAGGTCTAGGTCTAAACCTGAGCTACCTTGTTGTTCAGATTTTCAACTTCGTACTTATTTTGGTGATTCTAGGTGCATGGGTATATAAGCCAGTAGTGAACATGCTGAAAACGCGGAGTGAAAAACTAGCCCAAGGTCTTGAAGACGCCCGCATCGCTTCGGAGACCCGAGCCAACGCCGAGAAGGCAGCGGAGGAGATCCTTGCCAAGGCGCAGCAAGACGCAGGAAAGATCGTGCGCGAGGCGACGGAACGTGGGGAACAGGTTCGGGTGGAAATAAAAGAGTCTGCTGAAACTGAGATTGTGCAATTGCGCGAAGACGCAGCTGTTGATGCGCAGCAGGAAAAAGAGAAAGTCCTGGGTGATCTGCGCGGGCAGGTTGCCGCCCTATCCATCGCCGCCGCACAGAAAGTGATCGGCGAATCGCTGGACGAGAAACGTCAACGTGCGCTTATCGATGACTTCTTCAGTGGGGTAAAAACCGGAAAAGTTGTCTTGCTTGAGGGTAAAAGTATCACCGGGACAAGCGCTGAAGTTACGAGCGCCTTGCCCCTGACGAAGAAAGAACAGGAAACCGTCAGCAAGGATGTGATTGGCAAACTCGGTGAAAGCGCAACGATCAGCTTTCGTGTCGATCCTAGCATCCTCGGGGGCCTGGTCATACGCATTGGAGATAAAATCCTCGACGGCTCCGTTGCTGGAAAACTCGAGAGCTTGAGCCGCAGCTTACAGTAGGCCCTGCATTTCTCAAGCAAAGAGAGGAGCTGATCGTCCGGATGCTTTCTGGACGAACAATTGCACATGCAACTCTCGAGGCTAATTGATAATCTAACAGATGCAGAACACGGCGGTCTGCCGGAAATGGATATTACGGCATTGACCGCCGATTCGCGCCAGGTGATCCCTGGCGCGCTTTTTGTCGCTGTGCGCGGGGAGAACTACGACGGTCACGACTATATCGCCGACGCCGTGAAGCAGGGGGCAGGGGGCGTCGTGGGTGAAATCGATCCCGAACAGGTTGAACTAGGGTTTATCCGTGTAGCGGATTCGCGCGTGGCACTGGCGGAGCTTGCTGCCGCATGGAACGGTTTCCCCTCCCGTTCGCTCACGTTGATAGGCGTTACGGGTACGGATGGGAAGTCGACGACCTGCAACTTGCTGTTTGAGATTCTGCGCGAAGCCGGGATAAAAACAGGAATGATCACGACGGTGAACGCAGTGATCGGCGATCGGGTGCTGGACACCGGCTTACATGTGACGACTCCTGACGCGCTCGAAGTGCAGGGCTACCTGAAAGATATGGTCGAGGCAGGTCTGACGCACTGCATTCTGGAGGCGACATCCCATGGGCTTGCACAGCGGCGAATATCTGCTTGCGAGTTCGATGTTGCCGTCGTGACGAATATCACGCATGAACACCTGGATTACCATGGTTCATTCGAGGCATACTTCGATGCCAAGGCTAGTTTGTTCCGTGGTTTAAATCGTAACAAGGAAAAACCAGGTGGCCCCGCCAAGACGGCAGTACTCAATGTGGATGATCGCTCGTATGATCTCCTTCAGAGCGAGGTAAATGCGCGCCAGGTTACCTATGGTCAGAACACTGGCGCGGACGTTATCGCTCAGGAGATATCAAGCAGTCGGGAGGGCTTGGTATTCAAGATCTCGAGCGCCCGAGGCGAGGTTTCGGTTCACAGTCCCTTAATCGGTGAATATAACGTGATGAACTGCCTCGCCGCGTTCACGGCTGCCGTGGAAGGGCTCGGCGTTGAACCTCAGACTGCCGCAGATGGACTTGCACGGCTACTCACTATGCCAGGTCGGATGGAGGTCATCGAGCTTGGTCAAACTTTTACCGCCATCGTCGACTTCGCCCACACCCCCAACGCGCTTGAAAGAGCGCTTGAATCTGCACGCTGCCTAACGGCAGGTGATGTGATCGCAGTTTTTGGCTCTGCCGGCCTGCGAGATCGAGAGAAACGGCGCATGATGGCGCAGGTTTCCGCCCGCCTTGCAGATAAGACTATCCTCACCGCCGAGGATCCGCGCACAGAGTCGTTGGATGCGATTCTGGACGAGATGGCACAGGGCGCTCTTGGTGAAGGGGGGATCGAGGGGAAGACCTTCTGGCGGGTTCCGGACCGCGGTGAAGCGCTCAGGTTTGCGGTTCGAATGGCTAAACCAGGGGACCTGGTGATCTCTTGCGGCAAAGGGCATGAGCAATCGATGTGTTTTGGCGAGATCGAATACCAGTGGGATGATCGGGTGGCAATGCGTGCCGCGCTGAGCGAACTGCTAGGCGTTGATGGGCCGCAGATGCCTCCCCTGCCCACGTCTAATCCGGAAAACTCTAGGTAATCGCATATTTGTCATCTAGAGCCCTTCGGTTTCACTCAGGATAAACTCTCCGAGAAATCCCTATTACGACCCTCGCGAAATCCCCTTCTACGAAGCAAATGTAACCTCTTCGCC
>DAOWMX010000312.1 GCA_030642885.1 Anaerolineales bacterium
TCACTCCACTTCGACATCGGCCGCGGCAAATCCGAGGTCTTGCAGTTAAACGGCGCAGTTGTGCAAGCCGGCTCACGCCTGGGTTCCCCTACACCAGCTAACCGTCTCCTCACCGACACACTGATGAAACTCGTAAATAATCAGGAAGTCCCGGAAAAATTCCAGAATAATCCCGAGCTTTTGATTCAACTCGCCCATGAATACGGCGTTCCCGGGATTTGACCCTGACGCTTATCGCACCAGCTTCCCCGTCAGCTTCTGAACAGCGATCTCGATTTGCTGCCTATGGACTTACATCGGTCCATTTCTAGGTATAATCTCGTGAGCATATCCGGAAATTGGAGGCTTGAATGGATTATGATGATAAAGTCGCGATTGTAACCGGGGCTTCTCGCGGCATAGGCCGGGCGATTGCTTTAGAATTTGGCAGTCGTGGCGCCCGAGTCGTCGTAAACTTTAATCAAAACTCTTCAGCAGCCGATGAAGTTGTAAAAACAATCTCGGAAAGCGGTGGAGAAGCTTTTTCCCACCAGGCTGACGTCAGCGTTTTCGAGCAGGCGGACCGGCTGGTAAAGGCCGCCATCGAGGAGTATGGGGACCTCCATATCCTCGTGAATAACGCGGGCATCACCCGCGATGGTCTGATCATGACGATGTCCGAAAGCGATTGGGACGATGTAATCCAAACCAATTTAAAATCGACGTTTAACTGCTGTAAGGCAGCAATCCGCCATATGCTGCGCCGCCGGTACGGACGGATACTAAACATCGCCTCCGTATCTGGGATCATGGGAAATCCCGGCCAGACTAATTATTCCGCATCCAAGGCGGGACAAATTGGTTTCACGAGGGCACTAGCGCGAGAAGTCGCATCGAGAACTATCACGGTCAACGCAATTGCGCCCGGTTTCATCCAGACCGAAATCTGGTCGACCGTACCCGAGGATGCTCAAAAGAGCCTGATGGATATAATTCCTCTCGGGCGAGTCGGGCAACCGGAAGAGATAGCAAAAGCTGCTGCTTTCCTCGCCTCCGATGACGCAGCATACATCACCGGTCATATACTTACCGTTGATGGTGGAATTGCGATGTAAATAGGAGACTAAAAAATGGATACAATAGAAGAGAATAAAGATCGAGCTCCAGGTATAACAACGATGGCCCCCGGTGTTCTTCTTACTCTGGCTCGTCTCACAGCGCTAAGCGTCCCTGGCGTAGTTGCGATGGCGCCCATACGCAGCGGCGTTAATCGGCTCTTTCGTCGGGGATCGGGTGCAGGAGTACAAATCGACATCGATGATGGTGAGGTCGCTGTTGATCTTTTCCTGATCGTAGCCCAGGATATCAACGTGCGCGAGGTCAGCCGAAAGGTTCAGACTGAGGTTGTACGTGCGATAGAGGAAATGATCGGCATGGATGTTATTCGAGTCGATATACACATCGAGGATATTGACTACACCGACCCTATAGATTAATTTCGGTTCGAGCCCATGAAGCGCGAACGACGGCAATTACGAAACCTAATCATCCAGGCCCTCTATGAAATCGACGCTGTCGACCATCCACCACAGGAGGTCATTGCTCGATACCTGGAACAGAATGACAACCTTAGCGATGAGGGGTCGGAGTTTTTCAAATGCTTTGTAGAAGGCGTCCTTTCTACAACTCCAGAATTAGATAATGTTATCGCCACCTCCGCTCCCGAGTGGCCTGTTAATCAACTCGCTGTTCTCGACCGGAACATTTTACGCATGGCGCTCTGGGAGATTGTCTTATACGACGAAACACCACTGAAAGTTGCCATCAACGAGGCTGTCGAGCTTGCTAAACGTTTCGGATCAGAGAGCTCCGCACGTTTCGTTAATGGTGTCCTGGGTACACTCGCCGAACAGGAACAAGAAATCCGCCGCCGATTCACGGTTCCAGACTAACCAAGATTGAACTATGGATATCTTTGGTATTGGTCCCCTTGAGATCATCTTCATTCTTCTAATCGCCATGGTTGTTGTGGGACCCCGCAACATGGGGAAAACAGGTAGGATGATCGGCAGTTTCCTCAACCGTCTCTACCGCTCAGAGAACTGGAAATTACTTAATGAAGCATCCAGAAACCTGCGAAATCTTCCCAACCGCCTCGCGCGGGAAGCCGCTTTGGATGAATTGGACGCCGTGCATAAAGACATCGCGGAGACCAGCAAAGCTATCTCTGACACAGGCCGGGATCTTGCGCGGGATGTTCGAGATCTGGATGTAGGACTGCGCGCCTGGCAAGCCCCCTCCCCGGATGCCGTTAACTCCAAGAAGGGTACCCAGGATCAAGCACCTGGAACTGATGCGAGTGACGGTTAAATGATCCGTTCCTTTTTTCGCAGGCTGTGGCATCTCATCACCCTTCCTTTTCGATGGATCGCAAAGCCATTCCAAAAACTGCGGGACTTCATCAATTATGAGCCCGAAGACACGCCTATTGCAGATGTTTTCAGTCGGACGATTGAAGAACCATCGATCCTGATCGACCACCTGGAGGCATTGCGTCGTCATCTGTTGCGCGCGATCACCGCCCTCATCCTCGCCGTTCTATTGAGCACGCTCTTTGCCAAACAGGCA
>DAOWMX010000234.1 GCA_030642885.1 Anaerolineales bacterium
CTGAGGGGCTGGTTGTGGATAGAACACTTGCCAAACCCTGGGGCTTCTATGCACCAAAGAAGGCGGCTCAATTTATCCTTGAGGCTTCACCCAGGATTCTTGACGAAGTGCAGATCGGGGATCAGTTGGAGTTTATCGATGAAGAAGTTGTATAAAATTCTCCTGTTTCTCATCCTGGTCATAGTGGTCTTCCCGGCAGTTACCGTTCAAGCGCAGGGCGGGGGACCGATATATATTGTCGAACCGGGTGACACACTTTCGGGGATCGCCCGCCGCTTTGGCACCACCGTTGAGGCGATGGTTGTGGTAAATGGGATCGATGACCCTTCTAAACTTTACCCAGGTGCAGAACTGACGATCCCGGGCTTCGAAGATGTTGAAGGTGTCCTGACATTGCAGGATGTCGGTTTCGGTGAGGATTTGAATAGCCTGAGCCTTCGTTACAATTTGTCGGCGGATGCGTTGGCCCGTCTAAATCGACTTGTCAGACCCGATCGACTTTACGTTGGGCAGTCGCTCATCGTCCCTGAACCCGCGGAAGATGCGATCCCAGAGGGTGATGTTGGGGCATTTCTGCCGCAACCTGGGGAAACCAGGCTGGAAATCGCGGCCCGCGCCGGGCTAAATCCATGGGATTTACGGCGCTCCGCTTATGCTCCGCTGCGCGTTTGGGTAATGCCCGGGAATCCGCTGACCGATTCGATGGGATGGAGGGTCTCACTCCCTGAACCCATAACTTCAATTGTGATCGAACCCCTCCCAGTAGTTCAAGGGCATACCGTCGTGATTAAAGCAGAAGTGAGTCACCCTGTTCATCTTGAGGGTTCGCTCGGAGACCACCAGCTTACCTTCTTTCCGGCCGATGAAGGGGGCCTCGTCGCTCTGCAGGGCATCCATGCTTTAGCGGAGCCGGGGTTGATCGACCTTGAGCTGCGGATGGCGTTGTCTGAAGGGGGGGAGACCAGCTATGCGTTTATCCAGCCGATTATGGTCGAAGATGGTAATTATGGTTTCCAGTATATCGTTGGAGTCCCTGCCGAAACCGTCGATCTGGAAATTATCCAGCCTGAAGAGGACTTCGTGGCGGAGCTTCTTTCGCCTGTTACCCCTGAAAAGCTGTGGGATGGGTCCTTCGATTATCCCTCGCAATATTACACCGATGAGTTTATTGCAGTCTTTGGGGACCGGCGTAATTACAATAATGGCGCCTTGTTCTACTACCATACCGGGGTGGATTTCTATGGCATTGATATTCCTATCTATTCACCGGCTCAAGGGGTGATTGTTTTTGCAGGACCACTTTTAATAAGGGGAAATGCAACCTATATTGACCACGGGTGGGGAGTGTATTCAGGATATTTCCATCAATCGGAGATGTTTGTTCAAGAAGGCGACATTGTTGAAAGGGGGCAGGAGATCGGGATTGTAGGAACTACAGGAAGATCCACAGGACCCCATCTCCATTGGGAGATCTGGGTTGGCGGGGTGCCTATTAATCCTGTGGACTGGGTTGACCCGGGTTACCCCTGATCTTCATCTTCAGTTTCGTCGACCAGGCGACCGCTGCGATAATCTTCTAGGCACTGTTGGGCCTGGCCAAGCATCTCCTCCGGCACGAGGATTTCCACCCGTGCCAATCGACCCACACCAAAACCGTAAATCGTTGTCGCAGCTTCGTGTGATAGGATAACTTCGATCTCTAGAGCTTCCAACATTCCCCGGATGATCTCGGCTTCGAGTAAACCAGAAACCGTCTCGGCGATTACAAAATTTTCTGTCATCATGCAATAACCTCTGGGTGTAGTATAATTGCCTAGAACGTCCCCGAGTAGGGCAATCTTTCTTTAATAAGGCATCTGTGCTAAGTATTTCTTCTGAATCGTATTGGACCAATTTTGAGGTCAAAGACGATGATATCGATTTCATCATCAACCTCCTGCTAGAGCGGGAGGTTCCTCTCACGTCTGATGAGATGGCATTCGCGCTGGTTGAGCAGCGTTTAGTCCAACTGGAGAAAGAAGCCCAAGAGGCAGAACAGACGGAACACGCCATTTACCTCCCCGCAGAAACTTACAAAGCAGGTCAGGTCCTAGCATTCTCCCAGTTAGAGTTTGAAACAGGAGAAGTTGTTGATGTGCGGAAGGGCAACAACCCGGACCTTGATTCCTTTTCTGTGATCAAGGTTGCTTTCGCAGGGGACGGGTCGGAGAAAGAATTCGCATCTGAACTGGCGGATCATATTCTGAATAGCCCACCTGAGCCAGATCCTGAAATCGAAGAGCTGCGTAAACCAGAATCGATAATGACCCGCTTTGGGGAATTCATCATAGCGAATTTGGATGAGAGTTTGCATAAAGTAGATGACATCGTAAGCATCGCCGGGAAATGGTTCCCGAGCGCGCTTGTGGCTGAGATTACCGATGGACATCTAAACCTTGCCGAAGCCGTACTGGATGTCGAAGCTGGTGGTCCTTTACCGACAGCGGACCTGCTTGAACATGTTGAACTGCCCGAGTCGCTTTCTACAGATCTCGCGGAGTTTTCGCTTGATTACGCTCTGCAGGAAGATGAACGTTTCGATGAAGTCGGGCCAGCCGGTCAGGTTCTCTGGTTTTTACGGCGGCTCGAACCCCCAGAAGTATTGTTTGCACCTCCACGCCTGGAAAGCCAGGATACAGCTATTGATTCATCCATCCTTACAAATGAGCTGCAAGAACTCATAACGAAGCTGGATGATGAAATGAGTGATCTACAAGCTCCAGATGTCGCACCGGATGATGTTACCGTCACGCTGATTTTCCCTCACTGGAGAGTGGGAGCACTTCCATTGTCGGCTCGTCTTGAACCCCTTTTCCCAACGGCTTATGAATCGCCAAGAATTCGTTTCGTTCTTGTTGATGGGCACAGTGGGGAGAGATTCCCGGGATGGGTTGTGCGTGAGCATGGATACGTCTTCGGATTGGAAGACTGGTATCGAGAGTATAAGGTTCCGGCGGGAGGGCTTGTACGTGTTCATCCTGGCGAGGTCCCTGGCGAGGTGGTCGTAGAAACGTATGATCGACGCATGCGTAATGATTGGATCCGCACGGTAACTATCGCTGAGAATGGTCAGATAGGGTTCACGATGCTCAAGCAGCCGGTTGGGACGGCCTATGATGATCTGATGGTGATCGGGCTAATTGATACCCAGGCTCTCGATGAAGTCTGGATGCAATCGCAGCATCAGCAGCACCCTCTCGATCGAACTGTAGCGCATGTATTTCGGGAGTTAGCCAAACTGACTCCGCAAAGCGCTGTGCACGCGCAGACGCTTTATGCTGCGGTGAATGTCATCCAACGGCAGCCACCGTCAACGATATTTGCCGAGCTTGTCAAGCGTCCATATTTTCAACATGTGGGGGATCTTTACTGGCGGTTCGACACGGAAGCATGGGGCTCGTCGTGACTAAACAATCATCCTCCATCCTCGCTCGACAAACATTGGATACAAAATATCATATTGATTTTGAGTATTGGGACCGTGCAGATCGGGACCTGAATATTTATCTTCGCAGCCATCTCTGCCCGGAGCATCAGGACGCGTATGCGGATGTCGATGCTGATACGCTGGTTGACAGTGTGAATCCAAAAACGGCGGAAGTCACCCGAGTCCTTGGAATTCAACATACGTTGATTTCTCACTGCGCTTTACAACCGGATTATTTAACACCGCAAACGACCCTGGTAAATGCTATCTTCCGGGTATTCTTATCGAACGGAAATTCACCCCTCACGCCCGAAGAGTTGGGTGAAAGCCTTAACCGCCCCGCACGGACGATCCTGCGTATGCTCTCTGGTGGGAGAGTCTATAAGGGAATTCGACCTCTACCTGAGGATTGATCCCCGTCGATCTTTGCAATACAATTGAATTCCGCCCCCGTAGCTCAATGGATAGAGCACCGGACTTCTAATCCGACGGTTCCGCGTTCGAATCGCGGCGGGGGCGCCTTCTTTTAGCAATAATCACACATAAAACCGCCCATTTTC
>DAOWMX010000281.1 GCA_030642885.1 Anaerolineales bacterium
ATTATTGCCAAGGTTTGTAAGAAACGCCGAGATCGTAGGCCAGGAACACATCCCCGCTGAAGGTCCGGTACTCATTATCTCCAACCACCCCGGCACTATTGATGGCCTTCTCATCGCCTCCAGATTACATCGATCCGACCTCAAAATTGTGGCAACGGGATTTCCCTTCTACCAAGCGCTTTCGAAGCTCAAGGACAGTTTTATCTTCACGACGAATGAAATGAATGATAAAGTGTCCGCAATTCGACAATCCGTTCGCCAGCTGCAGGACGGGGGAGCCTTGCTACTCTTCCCACGTGGAACACTCGAACCTGACCCTGCCGTGATGACTGGCGCCGAGACAACGATTCCCAAGTGGTCACCAAGCATAGAACTTTTTCTCAGGAAGGTTCCAGAAACTCGGTTGGTAACGACCATTGTTTCTGGATTAATTGCCCCAAGCAGCCTGCGTAACCCTTTTGTGAGACTTGGAAGAAACCCTGCAGAGCGACAATCGGTGGCGGAAGTCCTACAGATGATTCGGCACATCTACATGCCCAGATCCTTCCACGTCTCTCCGAAGCTTACTTTTGATGCCCCGCGCTCAGCTCTCGAACTCTTCGAGCAGTTTGGTAAACGTGGGGTTATGCAGGAAATCGTACAATCTACCCAGCAACTATTGAGCACCCATCTCCAATCATTTTCACCACAACTCGATCAAGCTCAATCACCAGAGCCAGCTCGCTGAGCTACGCGCCCGCTGGGAATTTGATTCCTCATTAAGATCGTCCACTTCTTATGGCCCTCCTTCATCCTATCTGCATACCCCTTCGAGAAGGATCTCTTTTGAGCTCCGCGAATTGCAGCTGCTTCGCGCAAGCTTCACATCGTGCAAAGTGTCACCTCAGGGATTTCTCCCTTCGGCAAGCTCAGGACAGGCACCCCTTCCAGGGGTTCGAAATGACATGCGTTAGAATGGCTATGCCCTATCCATTGTCATTTCGAGAGAGCCGCTCAGCGGCCCTTCGACTTTGCTCCCCACTCCCTTCGGTCGGGGACTTCGCCCCCCAAACTGAGGGGGACTTCGCAGGATAAACTCTCCGAGAAATCCCTGGGATGTAGCTCGGAAGGGCACCCTCCAACCTAGTACCAAAGGCTTACGCGTAACGCGTAACAATCACCCTCCACTACCGTTATCCCTTGTACCGGTAAGATCCTTTGGTCCCGTCAGACCTCGGATTTATTTAACCCCACTGCTCGCCATATACCCTCCGCCTGACCAGGGGATGGCGGGACCTACCGGGAAGGTCAAGAACGATGGCCCAAAGCCCCAACCAGCAATTTCGAAGCTGCAAGCTGGCTGTAAGGTTCAGAAAGTCAACACTGTGTTATTCTGGTGACAGTTAGAAGTTATCCAGCCGTATCGGAGCTCAAATGAGCAACCCAAGTTATAAGGAGGTAATTATGTTATTTGCTCCGAAAGAGAAGGGACAGGGCCTGGTTGAGTACGCATTGATCCTGGTTCTAGTCGCAGTCGTGGTTATCGTGATCCTGGCTCTGTTAGGCCCCGCGATCGGTAACGTTTTTAGCGGCATCGTTAACGCCATCTAATCAATCCATTGGACTAGATCGTACTCTCCCTCCAAGGTCCGGAACCCCAGCCGATTGGCTGGGGTTCTGGGCTTTTAACGGGAAGGTACCATCCTTCCATGGAAGAGATTACGCCAAGAAGCATTCATCTTAACTTCCCCCCTCTCTGGCCCCCCAAACACCCTCGATGCGACGTTGTCACGCTCTAGTTTCTGGCAATCATTACTTGCCGCTTAACAGCTTTGAACTCAGCAGCTAGGGATAAGATTTCACGATTGCCAATCACGGCACATCCCCGATCTGCCACAGAGAATGGTTATGCATCTTTAATGTTCAATGCTAGCCGCGGTTCTCTTCTTCCACCCTTTCAGCGACAAATATCTTCAGTAACGATTGATATGGAACGTCTCGTTTATTTGCGAGGATCTTAAGATCATCGAGCAAGCCCTCTGGAAATCGAACCGAGATCGTCTTTGTCGACGGTTTCAAATTAGGAAAGCGAATCTCTTGCGCCTTTTTCCAATCCAGATAGTCGGCAGAATCATTCTTAGACCAAAAGTCGCGTTCCCTATCCTCGCTTTGAAAACGAGGGATACTTTTATTTTTCTTTGACATTGCCGTAATACCTCCGTTCCCTGCGGCTCATATCCCTTGCAGAAATAACCCTGATCCGAGCATCTCGAACCGTAAATACAATGAACAATTCACGATTCCGGTTCGTTTGACCTAGCGCATAGTATCGGCCTTCAACTTGCGAATGGGCTTCATCTTTGAATACCAAGAAAGGCAAATTGAAAAATAGTTGTTCACATTCAAACCTTGTGACGCGGTGTTTCTCCCAATTTTTCTCCGCATTTCCTTCGTCACACTGAAATCCAGTACATCTGGATAGTTCTTCCATTGGCGCCATCCGATTTGTATATGCCCAGTATATACTATTGTCGGGAGAGATTCAAGAGCGCAAATGATGAACGCTGCAAAGCCGCACACTAATTATCTACGATCTTTAACGAATACAAAATCGGGATAGGGGGAAACCTCACGGCTCCCCCCTCCCACACCACCGGACATGCGGGTCCGCATCCGGCGGTTCGTTCAGGTATGACGAAGTAGGTATTGTTGTAGGAAACTCCTCAGACCGAGTTGCTCCCAATACGCATTGTTCAGCGCTTTGTGAAGCGGCGGTGAGGCAGATAAACGCCAGTAGCCCTTGCTCGTACCACCGGTTCGGGTGGCCCAAAATTCCGAGACACCCAGCACCCTGAGCTTTCGATATCGCCTGGCTGGTGTTTTCCACTGCTTCCACACGATCTGTCTCAGTCGTCTTCGTAGATGTTCATCAAGCCGCTGCATATGTTTTCTGGCATCGGCCAGGACAAAGTAGTTCGTCCAGCCTATGATGGCAGGGTTCAAGCGGTCGCAGATTTGTTCCAGTGACTGGCCTAAGTTGCGGCGGGTCAGGAGGCGGATTTTATGGTTGATCCGGTCGATGCTTCGTTTCGCCAACCGGATACCCACTCCGCCTGTTCTTCAATAGAAGCTGAAGCCCAGGAATAGGCGTTTGGTTGCCCTGTCCGCTGCGCTTTTCTCCTTATTGACCTTCAAACGCATCTGCTCTTCGATGAACTGTTGAGTGCTGGTCAGGACACGCTTTGCCGCACGTTCGCTTTTGAC
>DAOWMX010000126.1 GCA_030642885.1 Anaerolineales bacterium
AGGTAATGCACCCTCCCTCTCCGATCCTCTCCTCAAATTCACTCGAGATCCAATTTTTCTTCTTCACCCTCTTAGGTTTGTGTGTTTTCTCCCTGGGGTGGCTTAGCCTCTGGCTGCACCAGCGAGCGCTTGCGCACCGATGAAAAAGCCATCGCTTGCTCCGCTGCGCGGCCAGTTAACGCTCTTCCTGATAACCCGAATCATCCTGGACTCCGGCTTCCGGATGGTCTACCCGTTCTTGCCAACATTCGCTCGCGCGCTCGGAGTTGATATCTCTTCCATCTCGTTAGCGATCACCGCCCGATCCAGCCTCGGCATCCTAAGCCCATTCATCGGATCAGCGGGTGACTTGATGGGTCGCAGATCGGCAATGCTCATGGGGCTGAGCATTTTCGCGGGGGGTTCCCTCGTAGTTCTCATATGGCCTTCATACATCGGCTTCCTCATAGCTCTGCTCCTGGGCTCCCTCGGTAAGGTTGTTTTCGATCCGGCGATGCAAGCTTATCTTGGGGATAGAGTCCCATACAACTTACGGGGGCGTGCGATCGCAATCACGGAAATCGGCTGGTCTGGTGCGGCGCTGCTAGGTTTGCCAATAATCGGTTGGATCATCTACCGAAGTAATTGGGTAGCTCCATTCCCCATCCTGGGGATTCTCGCCGCCCTGGCGGCTTTCTTCATCTGGCGCGCTCTCCCCTCCGACCCCACCGTTGATTCGGAGCGACCAACACTGATGCATGCGCTCAGGGCAATCCTTTCTCGCCCGTCCACGCTCGCGGCGCTCGCTGTTTCTCTTCTGATCAACATTGGCAATGAATCTATCAACGTTATCTATGGCCTTTGGCTCGAAAATTCATTCGGTCTGCAAGTTGTTGCCCTTGGCGCAGCTTCTGTGCTCATCGGACTCGCTGAACTGAGCGGCGTGGGATTAGTAGCCCGCCTGACGGATCAATTGGGGAAAATACGCGCTCTTTGTCTGGGCATTATCTCCATCACGGTCGCCTGCCTTCTGCTACCCTTTCTCGGAGGGAGCCTGATCCCCGCCTTGATTGGGCTCTTTCTCTTCTATCTCACCTTCGAGTTCACGTTCGTCACCCTGATCTCCCTATTCACCGAGATGGCACCCTCCGCCCGAGCCACGCTGATGGCAACCAGCATAACCGCAGCCTCTGGCGGTCGGGCAGTGGGCGCACTTATCGGTCCTGCGCTGTTTAAAATAGATATATTGGCAAGCGCTGCCTTTGGAGCAGCTATGGCAATCATCGCCCTTCCCATCCTGATTGTGTGGGTCAAGGTAGAATAAGATAACTTCAACAGAGGACGACCTATGACGGACAAGTCTCGGGCAGACCTTATCATTCATTCAGCATCCCAGCTCCTCACTCTTTGTGGCGGACCGCAAAGAGGGGGCTCTTTGGGCAATCTTGGGATTATCGAGGATGGCGCAATCGCAGTCGCTGATGGAGACATTCTTGCGGTCGGGTCAACAGATGAAATCCAGCGCCGGTTCAGTGCGCAGCGGTCCATAGATGCCATTGGGAACGTTGTGCTCCCGGGTTTCATCGATCCCCACACACACTTGATTTTTGCAGGGGATCGGGCAGCTGAGTTCGAGATGCGTATCGCCGGCGCCAGCTACATGGAGATCATGGATGCGGGTGGCGGAATCATTTCAACCGTTAAGCAGACAAGAGCTGCCAGTATTGATTCGCTTGTCACCCAGGCCCGCTTACGGCTTAATCGCATGCTCGCGCATGGCACAACAACTGCCGAAGCGAAAACAGGATACGGGCTTGAATTGGAAACCGAACTCAAGATGCTTCAAGCGATTCTCTTGCTCAACGACGAAGGGCCCATCGAGCTCTCACCGACCTTTCTCGGTGCACACGCCTTGCCTCCAGAATATGCCGACGCTGGGGAAGAAGGGTACGAAGCTTACACCGCTGAGATCGTCGAGCAGATGCTCCCTACGGTCAAGCTGTGGTGGTCCAAGGAAGCGAGCGGAGAACCTCTTCCCTTCGTAGATGTCTTCTGCGAGACCGGCGCCTTTAACCTTAGTCAGAGCCGCCGCATCCTCTCGTGCGCCAAGGAGATCGGCTTTCCACTCAAGATCCATGCGGATGAGTTCGATGGTTTAGGTGGAACAGGACTGGCGGTGGAATTAGGTGCGGCTTCAGCCGACCACCTGGTTAAAACGCCTCCTGAGGATATCGCCGCACTCGGTCAATCTGACACCGTTGCAGTAGCGCTGCCCTGCACTCCCTTCGGCTTAGCGGAAAGGGAATACACTCCCGCGAAATCAATTATCGAAGCAGGCGGAATCCTTGCGCTGGCAACCGATCTCAACCCGGGAACAGCCTGGTGTGAAAGCATGCAAATGGCGATGGCTCTTGCCTGTCGATATATGGAACTCACACCGGCGCAGGCAATTGCTGCCTCAACGATCAACGCCGCAGCAGCCATCCGGCGCACCGAGATTCTCGGCAGCATCGAGAGCGGCAAACAAGCGGACATCCTCGTCCTGAGTGTCTCGGATTACCGACACCTGGGTTACCGGTTTGGTACAAACCTTGTATCTATAGTAATTAAGAACGGGGAGTTGGTCTTCCCGAATAGCTAAAGAGGGTTACAGAATATGGATTTTTTGATCGAAGAATTTCGTTGGGAATATATATTGCTCATTCCGATTGCGCTGGCTCTCGGATGGTTTGTGATACGTTTTCTCTTTCGTACGACGGCTAAATTCCTGAGATGCGGTTGTCTAATCATTCTGGTTGGTGCGGCCGCTTGGGCTCTGTACACCTATGTTTTGTAAATAACTACTTAAGAAACTCTATCCCTCTTCTTCTCTCCATTAAAAACCCCCCGCAACTAACCCTCGTTTAGCTGTAGGCATAATCTTGCACACCGATCCACCTCCACTCAAATGGCGTTAAGCCGTGTGTGCACGCACACCTTTCATTCTTAGAGACATTAGGATGACGAACCTCAGCTTGTTCTCAAATCATTTTTTAGCGTGCAGCGAGCACTTTCTAGGCTTCTCGCGGGATGATGATCCAGCAAATTAGGTAGGGCAGCATCCCGGGCAACCCGCCTGGAAGCGAGGCAATTATGAAACCAACTCGAAACCAGAGAGGGCGAATCCCCAAGAATGCTCCCAAACCACCACAGACCCCGGCGAATACCCGATCCGATCTCGATCGACGCAAAACACGTGTTTGTGATTCTGACATTCTCTTCCTCCATTAGGAATCAAGATAAGTTATCCCCAATACTGTCATTCTTTGCTCTATGCGATTGCTTAGTAACAATACTGCGAGCACCTCGATTAATTACAAAATAAGTATATTCGCTCTTCATGGGCCTGAGTGACATACGCCTGACAATCAACCGCAATGTAAACGATGAGCCCTCAATAATGATGTACGGATGTTTTAGCTTGAAGTCGCGCGTTAAGGTATTCGCGAAATAAAAAAACAGCCCCTCGGGTAGAGGGGCTGCAAGTCATTCTGCCTTACCGGTCTAATACTCCGGCATCGGTGGCATTGGCGGAGCATTCTCTTCAGGAACATCCGTGATCAATGCCTCTGTCGTCAGGATCATGGCGGCAATGGATGCAGCATTTTCCATCGCACCCTTCGTCACCTTCGCAGGATCGATGATGCCAACCTCGACCATGTCGACGTACTCCTCTTTGAGAACGTCAAAGCCGATGTTCAAATTCTTGGCCTCTTCCTGCTTCCGGCGGACGGCCTCGATAACGACCGCGCCATCTTGACCACCGTTCTCGGCGATGCCTGCCATGGGAACTTCAAGGGATTTACGGACGATGTTGACGCCGATTGTTGCGTCTTCGTTGTCCATCTTAACCTTATTGAGCGAATCCATTGTGTTGATCAGAGCGACGCCTCCACCGGGGACGATGCCCTCTTCGACCGCAGCGCGGGTTGCGGAGAGCGCGTCCTCGACGCGGTGTTTCTTCTCTTTAAGTTCGGTCTCGGTCGCGGCGCCGACGCGGATTACTGCCACACCGCCAGCCAGCTTAGCCAGGCGCTCCTGGAGCTTCTCCGAGTCGTAATCGCTTGTTGAGCGATCGATCTCGACCTTGATCTCTTCGATGCGCCCCTTGATACGATCCTTCTCACCGGCACCCTCGATGACTGTTGTGTCATCTTTGGTAACGACGACTTTGCCCGCCTTACCCAGATCGTTGACCGTGACGGACTCGAGCTTGCGGCCCAATTCCTCGGTAATGACGGTCCCGCCTGTCAGGACAGCGATGTCCTGGAGCATGGCTTTGCGCCTATCACCAAATCCGGGGGCTTTGATCGCAATAACGTTCAACATGCCGCGAATCTTGTTCAGCACCAGCGTAGCCAGCGCCTCGCCATCGACGTCCTCAGCAATCACCACAAGATCACGCTTACCGATCTGGACGAGCTTCTCAAGGATGGGAACGATGTCCGTGGCGGCAGAGATCTTCTTGTCATGAATCAAGATATAGGGTTCTTCGACAACGGCTTCCATGTTTTCGGGATCGGAGACGAAGTAGGGCGAAATGTAACCACGATCAAACTGCATACCTTCCACATACTCGGTCTCAAATTCAAGAGCCTTGGACTCCTCAACCGTGATCACGCCATCCTTGCCGACCTTATCCATCACTTCCGCGATCAAGTCACCAATCTCGGTATCTTGTGCAGAAATGGCGGCTACGGATGCAATTTCCTCTTTGGTCGTAACATCAATCGCTTGCTTGGTAATCGCGTCCGCTACAGCCTTAGCAGCGGCTTCAATTCCCCGTTTCAACAACATAGGGTTAGAACCGGCCGCCAGGTTTTTAAGACCATTGGTTACCATCGCATGCGCAAGGACCGTTGAAGTCGTCGTGCCGTCACCGGCAATGTCGTTGGTCTTTGTTGCAGCTTCTTTCAAGAGCTGAGCGCCCATATTCTCAAATGGATCCTCAAGCTCAATTTCCTTCGCGACCGTCACACCATCGTGTGTGATCGTCGGCGAACCGAATTTGCGGTCAAGCGCTACGTTACGTCCCTTCGGGCCGAGAGTCGTAGCGACCGCGTTGGCCAGCACATCAACACCGGCCTTAAGACGCCTACGGGCATCTTCTGAGAATGCTAGTTGCTTTGCAGTCATTATCCTATAGCTCCTATCACATAAATTCTAATTAACTACGATCGTCTTTGAAATCTACTTCTCTAAGATTGCAAGGATATCGCTCTCACGGAGAATGAGTAGTTTCTCACCTTCCATCTTGATCTCGGTGCCAGCATACTTAGCAAAGAGGACTTGATCTTTTACCGAGACCTCCATGCCAATGTGCTTTCCTTCATCGTCGCGAGAACCCGGCCCTACGGCCAATACCTCGCCCTTTTGCGGCTTCTCTTTTGCCGTTTCAGGGAGCACGATCCCTCCAGGGGTCACTTCTTCCTCTTCGAGAGGCTTGACCACCAGTCGATCGGCTAGAGGTTTAATCTTGAGTGCCATTCCGACTTTCCTCCTACTAAGAATTTGGGGTTTATTGTCCATTAGCACTCTAGTCAATAGAGTGCTAAATACTTCGTAAGTTTAACCAATTCAGGCGTAGGTGTCAAGGGGTCGCGCTTGGAATCGGGGTTGGGGTGGGTGTCCTTAGGTTTGGGAGTTTTGGGGAAGCCAGAGCCTCTCGGCAGACGAGCCTTCCCTCCTCCACAATCGCCGATACAATCGGATCTCGCCCATACACTGCCATTAACTCCGAGAAGATTTCCTCGGCCCTCTCGCAGGCATCCTTCTGTTCAGCGTAGAAGGTTAAAGCCGATCCGTAGATGTAGTAGTACTCCACACTTGCATCACTCAACGGCAATCCGACCACTGCTACGCCGATGTCCGCAGCGATCTCACTGCCCGGATCGCACAGGTATATTTTTAACTCACATAGCAAGTCGCCAACTTCGAGCTTATCACAGCCGCGTACAGCACACTTCAGCACCGGGATTGCGCTCTCGTAATTCCTTGCCCGGAAGTAGACGCTCCCTAAGCGGCCGTAAATATCCGGGTTCGATGGATCGATATCAAGCGCTCGTTCAATGTTCAACGCAGCAATGAAGAACTCCCCCTGCCGGGCATAGGTATTCCCTATCGCTAGATAGGGTGTGGGATCTTTTATTCCGAGCTGCGAATTAATCTTTGCAGCCTTATCGTAGAAAGTAAGCGCGGTGTCGAAATCGGACAAAGCTCGATAGTTGTTTCCGATGCGAAGGTAAAGGAGCGTGAAGTTTGGCGTGATATTCGCCGCTTCCTGGTAGGCTTCGATCGCGCTGCGATACCACGCTTGATTCTCCAGTACCGTGCCATAGACCCTGTAGATATCCATGAGGAACTGTCGCTCGATCCCCTTCTCAAGCGCCAGGTCTACTGCGGTTTGCGCCAGGTCAGCTGCTCGACGCACGTCGCCCTGGTCTACGTACACCTCTGCCAGAAAGGCACTTGCCAGGAAGTTTTCCGGGTCCAACTGGGCGGCTCGTATGGCAGCCTGCTCGGCTTCGGCTAAAAAGGCATCCTTGCGATTCTTCTCACGGATCACGGTAAGCGGGGTGAGGTAGACTGTGCGACCACTGATTACCCAGTATTCATCACCCGTTGTTTCGACTACACCCGAAAAGCGCAGGTTCGCTTCGGTTTCGACGCTCGAAA
>DAOWMX010000153.1 GCA_030642885.1 Anaerolineales bacterium
CCGCCTTTCTATGCCAGGGCTTCACGTGCAAACTCCCAACCACCGACCCGGAACAACTGAAGAAACTCATTTCAGATTCCGGCACGCCCAGAGGTTGACGCTTTCAAACCCGCTCGGGGACCAGCTTAAACGAAGACACCCTCATCCAAAAGAAAACCGTAAAGGCCGACCCGTGTGTCGGTCCGTTCTTTGTCCATCTTCATAAACCAGTGCACAGTGTATTGAAATTCAGACACATCCGAAGGTGCGTGTGAAATTGTCATCGTGAACGGGACAAACGCTATCGGCTCGCCGAGTTACTGAGAGTAACTCTATCAGGTCGCCGCATTCTGGAGCGCGGAAGCTCTGCTTGCGGCTCCAGGTAGAGCCTTGAGAATCAAAATCCACACACACAGCAACGGGGGCTGGCCCAGAAGGTCAGCCCCCGCAATCTATTCTTGCGTCCCGGGTTACTCTACAGTTACGCTCTTGGCGAGATTGCGAGGTTGATCCACATCTGCACCACGCAGCACACCCGTGTGGTATGCAAGTAATTGAAGTGGGATGATCGTCGTCACTGGACTTAGCAGCCAGGGCGTCTCTGGCACCCATAACATGTGATCCGCAATTCCTTGCAGCAGCTCATCTCCATCCGTCGCAACGGCGATGACGTTGCCTCCCCGAGCTTTTGTCTGTTCGATCTGACTGAGCATTTTTTCATACCAGGGGTCTTTAGGCGCAATTGCGATGACTGGCATATCCTCATCGATCAATGCTATCGGCCCATGTTTCATCTCGCCCGCCGGATAGGCTTCGGCGTGGATGTAGGAAATCTCCTTGATCTTCAATGCTCCTTCGTAGGCGATGGGCATATTGATGCCGCGACCAAGATAGAGGCAATGTTCCGCTTCCTTAAGTTCCCAAGCCACTTTTTCGATATCACCGGAGCGATCCAAACATTGTCCGACGAGGTCTGGGATGCATCGCAGATCGCGCACGAGCTCCATCCTGCGCGTCTCATCAAGCGTCCCGCGCATGTCCCCAAGCTGGATTGCCAGCATGTATAGATCTATCAAAGGTGCGGTGAAAGCCTTGGTCGAGGCAACACCGATCTCCGGACCGGTCTGCATGCTTATAGTTCCATCGGCTATGCGCATGGCTTGCGAGCCAATGGCGTTCACAATACTCCATAAAGTCGCCCCTCGATCACGCGCCTCTTTCATCGCCGCCAGCGTATCAGCCGTCTCTCCTGATTGGCTGATGGCAAGTACCACTGTATTTTCATCCACTAGCGGATCCTGATAGCGAAACTCCGATGCTATCTCCACCTGCACAGGGATGCGGGCAATGCGCTCGATAAGATGCCGGCCGACCATCCCGGCATGCGCTGCAGTCCCGCACGCGGTGATGATGATTTTGTCAATTCGCTTAACCAGTTCAGGTGTGAGCTTGAGCTGATGTAGATTAATCTGTCCTTCTTGGAAATCTACCCTGCCGGCGATCGTATCGGTGGTCGAGCGAACCTGCTCGAAGATCTCTTTCAACATGAAGTGTTTATACTCACCCTTCTCTGCTGAGACAGGATCCCAGGGCACGTTCATGATCTCAAGGCTAACCTCATTGCCTTCCAACGTCATGGTCTTAAAACCGCTCGCGGTCACAACCGCCATCTGCTCCGCCTCAAGAAAAGCCATTTTGCGAGTGTGCTCGAGGATCGCCGGGATATCAGAAGCAATGAACATTTCATCTTCGCCGATTCCCAGAACAACCCCCCCAGCATTTCCCACTCGTGCGGCGACGATCTTGTCCGGCTCATCTATGGAGAGCAGAACGATCCCGTGGGCTCCCTCAAGATTCGATATCGCCCTTCTCGCTGCCTCAGTCAGATCATGTCCCATTGCCAGGTAACGTTCAACCAACAGGACGATGATTTCTGTATCTGTATCGGAACTGAACGAAGCCCCTTCTGCGGTCAATTCATCGCGGAGAGTAAGGAAATTCTCAACGATGCCGTTATGGACAATCACAACTCGTCCCGACTCACCCACATGAGGATGAGCGTTCCGTGCACTGGGTTCACCATGGGTAGCCCAGCGGGTATGCCCTATTCCAATGTGACCATTAATCGGGTCATTAAATAGGAGTTCGCCAAGGCGGTTAAGTTTCCCTGCATCCCGCCGTATTTTTATCTCACCATCTTCAATTACAGCTATACCCGCCGAATCATAGCCCCGATACTCTAATCGTTTCAGTCCGTCATAGATGATCGGAGTCGCATCACGCGGCCCAACATAGCCAACGATGCCACACATACGAAGCCTCCAGGTTGTAAGTTGTCATCCGATTCCCACTCCCTTCAGCGTTGCCTGGCCCGTTACCGATCCAGTATTAACTGCCGGGTTATTACTTCGTAAGGAAAGGTGTGGGCGTGTGGTACACCCAGAGGGCATCCGCTGATCTTTCGATTTTCCCGGTCCGGAGGTTGGGAGCCTCCAGATCCTTCGGTTAGCCCTGCCCTGCGGCAGGGAACCCTCTTCCTCGTCTCCCCGAATAATCGGGGCCTCGCGCTACCCTTTCCACCCGTTATTTTTCTGCCAACCACCTCTCAATCTATAGTTGCCCTTCGCTCGAGATTATACACAGTTCACTGCAATTCTGGAATAGGAACCTATAGTTGGGTCCCAAATTTTCGTATCGATACCTTTTTAGAGCGGCCTGCACCGGTAATTTATAAAAAAAAACATCGCAATAATTATGGCTATACGAATTCGATAGTCTTGGTCGTAGCTTTTGATATGTCGCTGTAAACACCACGATGATCGTCTGGCAGCAATTCAGCCAGGACATACATCGCCTCGTCCGTCATTTGACGCAGCGTTTCATGATCAACCCGTTCATCCCCCGTTCTAAATCTGAAAGCCCGTCCTACCTTCACGGATGCGCCCTTTTTTAGCCAGCGCAAAGGGTTGAACGTTGGAAAGCCTTTCGAGCCGGTGACAGCGACAGGGATGATCAGCGCACCGCTCTTTGCCCCAAGGTAGGCGATGCCCTCTTTGCCTCGTTGGAGCGCTGGGCTGCGAGTCCCCTCAGGCGCCATAAGGATGCATTCCCCCGCATCCAAAACTCCAAGCGCTTGGCGTATCGCCCGCCTATCGAACTCCTGCCTTCGAACCGGAATGACCTCCCAGAGTTTGGGGAAGATTCCGATGAGCGGGTATTGATACACTTCGATTTTCGCCAATGGAACCACATTTCTGGGCATCGCGCCGAGGACCACTACAGGATCGATTAAGGCGATATGGTTAATCATCACAATCGCCGGGCCCTCATTTGGAAAGTTCTCTAATCCTTCTGCGCCTTCGTACTTCGCTAATACGCCAAAGCCAATGTACTTAAGAATCCAGCGTAATTTCCACCTTATCTTCTCAAGTGATTGATGATCGTATTCTTCGGTGTGGGAAATTCGTTTTTCACTCTGCGCCGAGATCATCATCAAGATCCCCTCGCATAAAGGCCGCGATATGCGTGTGGAAGCAGATCCGCGATCGCAACCATGATTCTTTCCGTCTGATGGCTTAATATTTCCTTCCGCTCAGCTGATTGCCATGGAATCTCCGGTAGTTCAATCATCTCACCGACTGACATAATAAGCTGCGTTCGACGAAATTTTCGGATCTCATCTGCCAGGATAGCCGTTCCGGCGATCCCCACTGGCATAACGTTTACCCCGGCCTTGGCGGCTGTATAAACCGCGCCTGCGGAGGCTTGCTGCAAACCTGGTTTACGTGAGCGCGTGCCTTCGGGGAAAATGAGAACCGGTCTCCCAGCCTCTAATCTCTCCACCATCGTCTTAAGCAATTGGCGATCAAACCGCCCGCGATGAACAGGGATCGTCCCATAGAGTCGCATGATCTGGCTCTGAATCGGTCGCTCGAGAATTTCCACAGCGCCTGCCACCTCAATCACCCGCGGCCAGAACGAGACGATTAACGGAGGTTCGAAAATCGAGACGTGGTTTACAGCGATGACGTAGGCCCCCTCTTCAGGTATGTTTTCAATACCTGTAACCTGGACCCGGCTTAGAAGCCGGAATAAGTTGCGAAAAAACACTCGAGATACAGGTCGGAACACCCGAGAATACCAGGGGAGGGAATAATCACTGCCGGCTTCATTCCCTCGCATATTAAGCTTCCCCTGATTGAGTTACATCTTCTGCGAGCGCGAGCGCCCTCTTAAAAACATCATCGATGGACATCTTTGTCGAGTCGAGTATTACCGCATCCTCAGCGGGGCGCAGCGGTGCTAGTGCGCGAGTCGAATCGAGCCTGTCCCGTTCGCGCATCCCGTCGAGGATCACATCAACGTTCACAGAATTCCCGCGACCCAGGCTTTCTTCAAAGCGCCGATTTGCTCTGGCTTCAACAGAAGCGTCCAAATAAATCTTTAATTCTGCCTCCGGCAGGACGACAGTCCCAATGTCCCTGCCAGCCATTACAACCGCTCCCCGCAAACCAATCTCGCGTTGACGCCTGGTCATCGCCTCACGCACACCCGGATACATTGACACCTGTGACACGTTCTCGTCTACCGCTGGGCTACGGATCTCCCAGGTCACATCCTCCCCATCCATGAGAACATCACACTGGCGACCGTCATCGCTGCTCGGTGGGAGCACATCAAGATCCAGATCATGTGCAATCGCGGACACAGCAGATTCATCTTCGACAGAGGTGTCGGACTTCAAAGCTGCCAGAGTAACCCCCCGGTACATCACACCGGTGTCAAAGTAAAGATAATCAAGCGCAGAGGCGAGATTCTCGGCCAAAGTCGATTTTCCGGAGGCGGCTGGCCCATCGATGGCGATCATCCTTGCTTTCAAGCTTCAGACCTCCTCAACCACGATAAGGGATTCCCATTTCCATAACGGTTTCGAGCTTCGTGAAGCGCAGCGAAATCTAAGGGTCCTCTATGTGGCCTAACCATCAATAACTTCTGTTCTTTCAGGCCACTCCCCATTCAAGAATTGGTCGACAGTTGTAGATTCCTATTCATAGCACAAATCACGTATTATCTGGCTCTCGCTGTATTGAGTAAATGCAGCATCTCATCGATGTTTAGGTTAAAGCTTTTCTGTCTCGGCGGATAATCCTCGAGTGATTTCAGGAACTCCATGATCTGTGCAGTCGCCGGACCGAACAGCCAAGCGCGATTTTCCTGCCATTCGTCAAACCCCCGTGCTTCATGGAAGCGCTCGAATGGGTCGAGTTTAAGATTCGTAACAAGGGGAATGGTCAGGTTTTGCTGCACGCCGTTGAACCACTTGTCCTGCTTCTTGAAAAGGAGCTTCCAGGCGCCATAGCGGAGGCCGTGAAGGGTGGTTTCCGTAAAGTAATAGAACTCCAGGCGCTTGCTGGGACCCTTGCCCATGATGATGTCGCTCTGGTCGATGCCATCGATATGCACCTGGTAAGTCATGTCGCTCACCTGGAGCCCTTCGAGAAGATCCTCTTTCAGGTCAGGCTGGCCCAGCATAGACATAATGGTTGGTAGCCAGTCTTCCATGATCATAAATTCACCAGTGGCTTTACCGGCCGGGATCTTGCCAGGCCACTTCACAACCATCGGCACGCGGAAGCCGCCTTCATACCCCCCCACGCCCTTCTCAAAGGCAAATGGGTGGTTACCACCATCGGGCCAGCTGTTTGAAGCCGCG
>DAOWMX010000327.1 GCA_030642885.1 Anaerolineales bacterium
GAACTCCATCGGTCCGGGCCGGTAAAGTGCGACCATGGCAATCACATTGGCTAACTCACGCGGCTTCATCTGCATCAGATAGCGCCGCATACCCACACCTTCAACTTGAAAAACGCCCAGGACATCCCCCCGCCCCATGAGTTCAAAGGTTTCGGGGTCATCAACAGGGATTGTGTTTATGTCCAATGAAACTCCATGGCGAAGTTTAATCAACTCACAGGCTCGCGCCATCACCGTAAGTGTCGATAGGCCAAGGAAATCAACTTTGAGCAACCCTAAGGAATCCAGTATCTGCATTTCGAATTGAGTCACCGCGCCGATTGGGTTATCCTCTTGGTTCCCACCCGTACAACGATGAAGGGGAACGTACTCGGTGATCGCTTCATCGGTGATGACCACTCCTGCGGCATGTGTTCCCGCATGTCGGACCACGCCCTCTAATTGTGCCGCCGTATCAATGAGTTCCTTCAAGTAGGGCGTCTCGGTATAAACATCCTTTAACGCCTGAACCTGATCGAGCGCCTCCAGAATTGTGATCGGTTTTCCAGGGATATTCGGGATCAACTTCGCTACCCGGTCCACTTCCGGTAGCGGGATGTCTGTCACCCTTCCTACATCCCGTATTGCAGCACGAGCTCCGAGCGTCCCGAAGGTTATGATCTGGGCCACTTTGTCGCGCCCATACTTATTCGCGGTGTATTCGAGCACTCGAGAACGGAGATCATCCTGAAAGTCCAGGTCAATATCCGGCATCGAAACACGACTCGGGTTTAGGAACCGCTCGAAAATAAGCCCATGCTCGATAGGGTCGACTAACGTGATTTCAAGTGCATATGCCACGATGGAACCAGCCGCAGATCCGCGCGCGTTGTACCAGATATTCTCCTCGCGGGAATAACGGCATAGGTCCCACACAATGAGAAAATAGTTGTCGAAGCCCATCTCATGAATGATGCCCAACTCATAGTTCAAACGTTCCTGAAAAACCGAATCCTGGGCGTGATCCCCATAGCGCTTTTGGAGCCCGATATCACAGAGATGTCGCAAGTAACTGTCAGAAGTAAATCCATCGTTCACTTCGAAATGCGGCAGCCTATACCCTTTGAATTCAAGGTCCACTTCGCAGCGTTCGGCAACCAAGACTGTATTCTCAATTGCTCCAGGAATATGACCAAAGAGCTGTTCCATCTCTTGAGGAGAGCGAAGGTAGTAAGAGGGATCCGTCATTCGCATCCTGTCTGGATCCGACTGGAGAGAACCGGTCTGGACACAAAGGAGCAGATCCTGCAATTCGGCGTCACTACGCTCGACGTAGTGAACATCGTTGGTGGCAAGAAAACGACCATCATACCGATTCGCCAGATCGATGAGTTTCTTATTGATCTCCGGCAATTCTGGGATGTCATGAGACTGCAACTCAAAGAAGAAGTGATCGCGGTCGAAAATCTCAAAATACCAATCCAGGAGTTCACGAGCGTGATCGTCCTGACCTCGTTCGAGAGCGCGCGGGACTTCCCCTGACAGGCAGCCTGTTGTACAGATCAACCCTTCATTGTGGTCAGCCAGGAAATCGTGGTCAATACGCGGGCGGTAATAAAAACCATCGAGCTGGGCAGCAGAGGCGATCTGCAGCAAATTTTTATATCCCGTATCGTTTTCTGCAAGAAGCAGAAGGTGGAATGCACGACTGTCCAATTTTGGATCCCGGTCATGCATTGTCCGCGCAGCAAGGTACGCTTCTATTCCGATGATAGGTTTGATGCCGACTTCTTTCGCGGCTCTATAAAAAGAAATCACGCCAAACATCGCGCCGTGATCCGTTAACGCCAACGCCGGCATATCAAGTTCTTTTGCCTTCTGGACCAGCTTATCAACTTTACTCAGCCCGTCTAGTAGTGAATATTCAGAGTGCACGTGGAGATGAACAAATGACATTCGCGCGATTGCTTTCTCGGTAATTTATTAGGAAGGACACCAATGGCTGATTATAGCCAACGGTTCACGGTTTCGCTAGCTTTTTTCTATCTTCGAGAAACCAAGTTTTACGAAGGGGCGCGTCATGATGTGCCCTTACTTGCGTACGTCACTCCCATTGACTAAACTTCCTAAACTGCTGAGCTTGGGATACACCGTAAGCACATAAAATCATGAGCATCCTCTCGATCCTGCGATCCATTCGCACACTTGGTTTGAACAACAGCCTCGCCGCTGTGTTGTATGCCTTCCAAAGGGATCGTATGAATAACTCCTATCGAAGAGAGCGCATTCGAGGAAGCAACAAGGCGCTCGGCCCAGGCTCTCTCCAGGAAGCCTATGCGGTCCAACTGGGCGCTAGATTTCACTTTGAACATGCCGATTTGGAAATCGTGTTCCTGGATTCTGATGTC
>DAOWMX010000108.1 GCA_030642885.1 Anaerolineales bacterium
CTCAGCTGTCCACCTTCTGGGAGGATGAGGCCCAATTATTCGTCGAACTGCGTGACTACCACGATTCGCAAGGTGGAATTCCGCTGCTCACGCAAGCGCTGGGGACCCATACCGAATCAAACTAGGTGTCGTGAAGCGTGTGCCCGGTCCGTTGGTGGATCGGCTTAGCACGCTGTTTTCAAGCAATAGGTGATTGGAATGATCCCTGCATTGTGGTGTTATTGGACGAAATTCCCGGTATCGGGATTCTGGACAGTTTGGATAAGTTGTGCTATCATCGCCGCAACCAGATGGAAAGGCGCGCTGAGAGATCTCTCTCAGTTTTTTATTCGCCAAAACATCACCTGGTGTTGCGAATAAGCTAGAAACAGGATGAATGATGAGTAAAAATGAAGTCTATATCACCGCTGAAGGTCTTAAGAACCTGGAAGAGGAACTGGAGCATCTACGTAGTGTGCGCCGTCAGGAAGTTGCCCTGCGGTTGCGCGAGGCCATCCAGGGTGGTGACGAATTAATTGATAACGCTGAGTATGAAGCCGCTAAAAATGAACAAGCCTTCGTTGAAGGGCGCATCATTGAGCTTGAGCGCATGCTGGCTAAGGCGCAGATCATCGAGCACAAGAAAAAGTCAGACACCGTTGAGATTGGCGCTACAGTGACGATCAAGGAAGGCAAGAAAAAAGCGGAGACTTTCACTATCGTGGGCGCCGCGGAAGCAGATCCTAAGAACGGCTTGATCTCAAATGAGTCGCCGCTCGGATCGGCCCTGCTCAACAAGCAGGTCGGGGACGCTGTGGAAGTTGAAGCACCGGCTGGCGTGATCTGCTTCAAGGTTGTGAAGATCAAGTAATCGATAGTTTGTCCTTGGAGTGCCCCGCCTGTGCGATGCCGAGCGGGGCACTTTTCGTGTAAACTACTTTCAGGGAAACGCTGCTCAATATGTCGAGCTATCTTGGCAAAATTGAAACGGGAAGGGAAACAGGCACATGGTGGGTTTGAGCGAACTTGAGAAAGTCCGGTTGGAAAAAAGCGAACGACTGCGTAAAGCGGGTCAGGAGCCTTATCCCCATCAAGCCCGACGTACGCATACGACTCAAGAAGCGATCCAGGCTTACGAAAGTGCTGAGGAGACGGCCACGATCGAGGCCACGGTGGTTGGCCGCCTGCGATCGATACGCAAGATGGGCAAGGTCACTTTTGCACACGTCGAAGACGGCGCTGGAAAGCTGCAGCTATTCCTGCGCGAAAATGAACTGGGCTCTGAGCGAATGGATCAATTCGCGGACGATTTCGACCTCGGCGATTTCATCGAGGCGCAGGGCACGATGTTTCGCACGCGCACCGGTGAGATCACATTACACGTTGTCACGTTCCGCATGCTTGCGAAGTCACTAACCCCGCTGCCTGCAGCGAAGGAAGAGATCGTTGATGGGGAGAGCGTAATGCACAGCGAATTTTCCGACCCTGAGGCGAGATACCGGCAGCGATACGCAGACCTCGCCGTGAACCCGGAAGTGCGGGAGACCTTCCGCACACGCGCGGCGATCATCCGCGCTTTGCGCGAATTTTTAGACCAGCGTGGCTTCCTGGAGGTAGAAACGCCCATCCTCCAACCGATCTATGGTGGCGCAGCGGCAAAACCCTTCACGACCCATCACAATCAACTCCACCAGGATCTCTTCCTGCGCATCTCCTTTGAGCTCTATCTGAAGCGCCTTCTTGTAGGTGGATTTGAAGGTGTGTATGAAATCGGGCGTGATTTCAGGAATGAGGGCGTTTCTTTCAAACATAATCCCGAATTCACACAGCTCGAGTTTTATCAAGCCTACACGGATTACGAGGGCGTGATGACGCTCACGGAGGAGATGGTCGCCTTCGCGGCGGAGCAGGTGCTGGGAACGACGACCGTTAGCTACCGCGGGGAGGAGATCGATCTCTCGCCGCCCTGGAAGAGAATCGAACTCGCGCAGGCGCTGAAGGATGCAGTAGGCATTGATATACGCAATCACGCGGATGCCGGTTCTCTGCGGAAGGCAATGGCGGCGACAGGACAGGAGGCTTCGGCGCAGGCCAGTCGAGGGAAATTGATCGATATCTTACTTGGAAACACGCTTGAGCCCACCCTCATCCAGCCGACGATCCTGTACGATTATCCCCGCGAAATCTCACCCCTCGCCAAGAGCAAGCCGGATGACCCGAATACGGTCGAACGCTTCGAAGGTTTTATCGGCGGCATGGAACTATGCAATGCGTTTACGGAGTTGAATGACCCGCTGGAGCAAGAAGCCCGCTTCCAGGAGATGGGGCGAGAGTTTGACGTTGACGACGAAGAGCTTCACCCGATGGATGAGGATTACCTGCGGGCGATGCGCTACGGAATGCCGCCAAGCGGCGGTTTTGGTATGGGCGTCGATCGATTGACGATGCTCTTTGCCGATAAGACCAGCATCCGTGAAGTGATCCTCTTCCCGCACTTGCGAAGCAAGGATGTGGAGGCTGGCGATGGAGAAGGGGCAAACGAATAGGAATTCATAACCGGTGTGCTTGCGCGTTGGGATCGTGGCCAGATCGAAGCTTCTTTGAACAAAGCAGCTACTCACGAAAAGCGCAGAGAAACCAATAGGGGGAAGTTCAGCAGATTCCAGGAAAAAAACGTAGGGGCCGACCCATGGGTCGGCCCGTTCTCAATTCGTTTTCAAGACTTGTAGGGGCACGGCGTCGCTGCGCCCCTACGCATATGTTGGCCCGTCAACCTCCCGCAGGTTCAAAACCTGCGGGAGGTTAAACACGGTCCTCAAAACGCAGGCAGCACCCACTTCCGAAAGCAGAGCTTCCTGACTCCAGAAAAACCTGCAATCTATAACCAGCGTGGGTTTAGCGCTCGGGCGGTGTCCATCCAAGCCGCTTGTGCCAGGTCGCATAACGCGAATAGAGGTGTACCAAGGGGACCGATCGCCGTCCCATGATGCGCGCGTGGGCCAGTGCTTCCTTGAATGAATCGGCATCGGAGAAGGCTGGCAAGCTCAGGTAGGCGCGACCGACTTCGGCTGGTGCGTGGGCATCGGAACCGGCGGTGCCATGAAGCCCGGCGATGCGAGCTATATCAGCTGCTTTATCGTTGGGTTGGTCATTCCAGCAACGGGCGTTAAACACCTCAAGCGCGTCTATATGCGGAAAGAGCGTTTCTAAGGTCTCCATCGACCAGCGGCTGCCGCGAGTGGGGTCGAAGGGATGAGCTATGCTGATCACGGCGCCTTGTGCTTTGAGCCGTTCCACCACCTCCATCGGCTGGAGACCCTTGGGGATCTCCTCTTGAACGAAGTAACCCAGGATCTCACCTTCGGTGGTGAGGATTTCCTCACCGATGATCACCCGTTCAGGGGCCAAAGCCGCGGTCTCACTCGCGCCGGCGATCGAGTTGTGGTCGGTGATAGCTATACGATCGATCCCGCGCCGATCACAGGCTTGAAGGATTTGCTGCGGCAGCATCAGGCTATCGCTGGAATGATATGTGTGGCAATGGAGTTCAACGTTGATTTTGGTCATACTTGTCGGGACCTCGATGGTTTCATATTTGCGCAGCTCGGAATCGTTAAGCCGCCTACGCTGGCTCTGGTTGATTGCTCTCGAGTAAAAGCAGATCCTTTGAAAAAAGCCAGGTGACGAGTCCCAGGGCGACACCGAACCACAACGTCGCGAAACGGATGATCAGCGTCGCCGCCGTAGCTGTGCTGGCCGGCAGGTCCAGCAGCAGTATGAGCATGCCGGTCATGCTCACCTCCACAGCTCCCAATCCACCAGGGAGGGTGGACACTGCGCCGATCACGGTTGAGAACGAGAGGGTGAAGACCGCGATCGAGAACGTATGCCAACCCGCGGGAACTCCCAGCCCCAGCAGGACCAGGTACATTGCGATGCCCTCTCCAAGCCAGGCAATTGTTCCTAGACCAACGGCGATGAGCGTTGAACGAGGCCGGAAGAGCGTATAGGTGCCCTCGTAGAACTCCCGTAAATGATGACTGAACCGTTTGAGCAATGGCAGACGCTCCGCTGTATCTAGGGCCCAGAGCGCAATCGGGCGAATCTGCGAGAGAATAATCCCGGCAATAAGTAATGTGAGAACGATCGCGAAAGCGGGCCAGTACCGCCGGTATGCAACCACCCCAAGGGTTGAAAGCAGCAGAACCGCCAGCCCGTCGCTGATGCGTTCTGCAAGAACGACGGTGACGCCGCGGGCAACCGGTATCCCCGTTTCTCGATTGAGCCAGACACCCTTCATGGCTTCGCCCACTTTCCCCGGCGTGACGGCTAAAGGGAAACCGGCGACAAACAGCTGCGCGCTTTTCAACAGGGATAGATTCTGCGCGCCGATCTGACCCAGATAGAAATGCCATTTGATAAATCGCAGGCTGTAGTTGAAGAGCGTCCCGGCGAGGATTAATGGGATTAAGGCCCATGAAAAATCCGCCAGATGGGATGCCACCTGGCGGATGTCGCTGAAGAGCGCCAACCCGAGCGCGACAACGAAGCCAAGGACGAGGCCAGCCAGCAGCCGTCGACGGAGGGAGTCCATTATCGCCTGCGAAGCAGACTCAAACCTCCAATTGCCGCAACGGTCAACAACGTCAGACCAACGATGGCCTGGACCACCGTCTTCGGCTCCATGCCGGGCAGGACAACTTCTCCGTCTCCGTAGTTTTCAAACAGCTTCCCCCAAGGGTTTTCTAGAGCAGCCTCGACCCGCTTGCGGCCGACGAAAGGGTACCAATAGACATTGTGGTAGAAGTTGCTGGCGAAGTAGGACCAGGGAGTAAGAGGGCTTTGCAGCAGCAATTTTTCGAATGGTTTTAAGGGACCGTGATAGATCATCTTTTGACCGCGGCTGGCGAATGTATCAGTCTGGACGAACTCCCAGGGGGGTTCCTGCTCGATATCGTAGCCGACAATCTCAATATCATTTGGGTTTCCGATACCTAGATCGAGTTCATGCGCGCGGCGGATGAAGCGGATCTGCATCGGGTCGAAGCCCTGGAGCTTGGCGGAGACTGCGTCGATCGCGACCTGGTCGGCCGAGGCCAGTAGGATGTCCTTCTGGTGCCAGCGCATTGCCCGCGGTCCTGGGCCGTCGCCGGCGAACGTGCCATCCATCACTGCAAACAAACCCGGGTGGATTTCGCGCTGGATCATGAGCAGGTCAACGAGCGTATCGTGGATCACCGCGTGGGTCCAGTGGCGGTCCCGGTGAAGTAATCCGCCGAAGGCGTTCTTCATTGCCCCCGTGATTGTTGTGAAAACGTGTGTTTTTACCGTTGGCAGCTGGATCATATTCATCCCAACGAGTGCTCTGGGAATGAATAAGCCCTTAGGGTAGACCTTATCGAGGACCAGCAATTTGTGGTTCTTGGGTATATATTCGAACCACTCGAAGTCTTCCTCGTAAAGGTAGATGCAGGGGATGTCGTATTTGTCGGTGACAAAGCGGTGCTTGTTATTGAACTCGCCGACACTTGTGTCAACCACTACGGTGTCGTTATGGACACCGACGATGTCTTGATAACCTGCGCCTTGAAGCGCCTGTATCACGCCTTCGATCTGCCAGGGTGTCGAGGAGCAGGCCGGATACCAGGTTTGCCAGGAGATATTGATCTTCAGCCCGGTCTGGATTTCCTTTGGGAGGGCGGCTTCAAAATTCGCAAGCCGCATAACTTCCTGAACATCATCTAATACTGTCTCCGGAGAGGTTTTCAGAACAGCGACCTTCCCAAATTCCGGTTGTTTTGACATCTGATCCTCCTGTGGTGTGCCTCCATTCTAACCTACACCAGGGAAGCCGTGTAGTTACCTGCACGAACTAAAAGATGATCAAGGGCTCGTCGAGTGGATTGTATTTCTGATAAATCGGTCAATTCGTTCCCATGGAGACCATTCAACGTGCTACAATAGCTCTAATGCAGGATAAAACATCAAGTTCGGTCGCTACCTTCGAAGATTTATACCCTGAGGATGTCTCCCGACCCGCAGAGAAACGTGACTATTGGGTTTGGATCTATCTCCCAACCTTGGTCGGGATTCTGGTGCTTGTGGGCATCGCCTTCCTGATCTTTCGCGCAGGGTTTGGTTCGGTGAGCGTGTGGGCGGATACTTCGCTCATCTTCATGCTTCTACTGGCGATCATTCTGGGGCTGGTTCTGGTTGTCCTCTTTGGGTCAATGGTATACGGCATTGTTAAACTTATCGCCATAATCCCGGTGTGGTTTACAAGCATCAGGATAGTTTTCTGGCAAGCCGAGAACACCGTACAACAAGCTGGCGACATTGTCGTTCGCCCGTTTACCGTGATGAAGTCCTCTTGGGCTGCACTGCAAGAAAGCTATGGCTGGCTTGTATCCATCGCGAGAATATTCAAGGGAGAGACACATGACTGAGGAACCAAACTGGAAGGCTCGCACAATCATCGTTGGGATTATCGCGGGCGCGCTCACAGGCCTCGGTGCCGCCCTCGTCCTGATTCAAAGCGCTGAGAAAGAAGGTGAAGCGGTAAAACTGGGCACATCCGATGGGCTCAAGGTGGGCATCGGTGTCTTGGGTTTGCTGCGGCAGATTGGCCAGATCGGCCCTCGGGGTGACGGATAATTAATCTCTAGTCATTGCCTGCTTCGGGGGGCTGAGTGGGATGGTTTGACTTGAAACATGAATATTTAGAGTCTGTCGCTTGACAGGCTCTTTTCTTTTCGTTCTTATTTAAACGAACGCTCGTTCTTATAAGGATGATGGGATGGGGCGCGGCACTGGTAGCAAGTGTGAACTCACACGAGCATCGATCCTGGAAGGAGCTTATCAACGCTTCCTTATATAGACGAAGCGGAATACTGCACCCGCGTAGGCTTTATGCGCCGCGGCCGGCTTATGGCGGCGGGCACGCCAACGGAACTGAAAGAGAGCAAGGTTGGGGGGGGTGCCGTCTGGCGCGTACACTGCACCCCGCCGCTGGCAAGTCCGGATTTGCTCGCGACACTTCCGATTGTGAGGAACGTGAGTTTGTAAGGCAAACACCTTCGTGCCATCACTGAAGAAAAGAGCAGCGCCTAAAACCTTGAAAGGCATTAGACGCTGCAGGATTACGCCATGTTCGGATTCAAGAAACCGCCCCTACGCTGGAGGATGTTTTTCTCTCCCTTGCAGGCCACTGAGTCTAATCATCAAACGGAACTTCAACGACGAGGTTCTGAATTTCGTTGTAGAGATCGGCGATGAACGTCTTCACGCGTTGGACTGTCTCGGCAATGGGGATTAGCTCAGCCTGCTCGCTGTCTCGGCGTTTGGCCTCAACCGAGTTTTCCTTTAAGGAGCGTTTGCTCACAGTGAGTCGCAGTGGGAG
>DAOWMX010000279.1 GCA_030642885.1 Anaerolineales bacterium
GACAGTCTAATGAAGAGGCGAAGGCAATTAACCCATAGCGTGAAACACGACCATAGGTCGGTTTCATGCCGACGACGCCGCAAAAAGCCGCCGGTTGCCGAATCGAACCAGCCGTGTCCGTCCCCAGCGAAATTGCCGCTTCACCTGCGGCAACCGCGGCTGTGCTGCCTCCCGAGGATCCACCAGGGACATAGGCAGGATCCCAGGGATTCCCAACCGGGGGTAAAAACGCGGATGACTCGTTCGAAGAACCGAAGGTGAATTCGTCCAGATTGACCTTCCCTACAACAACGGCGCCGGCTTCTTCTAAATGCTTCACCGGAGTAGCGCTGTAAGGAGAGATAAAGTTTTCCAGGATCTTTGATCCTGCGGTGGAGGGGGTGTCCTTCACGCAGAAGATATCTTTCACAGCCAGCGGTACGCCCGCCAGCGGGCCAGGATCCTCACCTGCGGCGATCTTCTGGTCAACAGACTCCGCCTGGGCATGGGCACGCTCGCGAGTCACGGTAATAAAGGCATGCACTTTATCCAGGTCCGTGGGATTTGGAGTGTAGGGTTCAGTCGTAGCTTGGCGGCCTTCAACAGCATCGATCCGTTCGAGCGTCGATTTCAAGAGCTCAACAGCCGATGTCTCCCCACTTTTTATCCGCCGAACCTGCTCATGCGCGGGTAGATCACACAGGTGTTTCGTCATTCCAGCGTCTCGGAGGGAATATCTGGCACGACGATGTAGCGCTCTTCCACCTCAGGAGCCTGGTCGAGGATGTCATCTGCTTCGGGGCAAATTTCGATGATGTCTTCCCGCAGGGAGGGCATGAGCGCCGCTGAATAGGGAACACCGTGGGAGGTGATGGGAATGTCTTCAGAGACTTCGATGGCCTCCAACTCGCGGATCGCCCGAAGCTGCTCGTTTAATTCTTTTCGCAGGTACTCGCCTTCCTCGGACGGCAATTCAAACGCGGCGAGGTCAACGAGATGGTTGAAGATCTCCACTGTAATCGCCTGTTCGGTTTTGCCTTTTGCTTTCGTCGGCACCTTCACCTCCACGAAACGAGAATGGGGTCATTGTACCCGTTGCAGAAAGCGCGGTCAAAGCATCCAATTCAAGATACTAACACGCGTCATGAGCTGGAATTGGTATTTAACCAATGGTCTAGGAATTGCATCCCCAATCTTGGAGATAACCGAAAAAGCGTTCGCCTTTCGTCCGCCTTACGTTAGGTGCCCGTAAGGTTAACTACTCAATTTCTTTAGTAGTATTCCAATTGAAACAAAGTCTTGTCGAAGACGACAACTAACTACTAGGAGGTTCTACATGAAATCAATTCTTCGACCCCGCAGCTTCGGAATGCTCATACTTGCACTCATCCTCGCTGCATCCGTTTATGGCTTCGCTGCCGCCAACACCGTGCCGGATACCTTGGCTGGCGATGGTACTGGTGCCATCAGCGGGTACACCATCAGCAACATCGTATATGATCTCAACAACAGTGATCCTTCAACAATCGATGGTATCGACTTTACCTTGAGTGCCGCAGCTACAGAAGTCCATATCACCCTCAATGGAGGCTCATGGACAAGCTGCACAATAACCGGCGGGACGAGCGTAAGCTGTGCTGTTTCACAGTCAGTACTTACGGCTGCCAACCTGCGAGTTATCGCTGCGGACTAGGTTTTAACCTTACGTACTTATAGGGTTGTGTCATATCGGGGCACTCTCACTCTAGCGGTGATTGTGCCCCCTGGCACAAAAAAGAAATGAAGCTAAATACACGACTCTCGCAATCACTTCTCTCAGCGCTGATCCTGGTGCTCATGGCGGCACTGTGGTTCACTTTGGCGCCGGTTCAATTCGGGGGGCAATCTTCCTATATTATGGTCGCCGGTGCGAGCATGGAGCCCAGTTTGCATTACGGAGATTTGGTTGTCGTCCATCAAGAACAAACGTATGACGTTGGAGACATTGTTACCTATTCGCACCCGACAATCGGTCCAGTTATCCATCGGATTATTGAACGAGCAGGAGATACTTATACATTCAAAGGCGACAACAACGACTGGATTGACTCTTACAAGCCAACAGCAGCGGAGCTTATCGGCAAATCCTTGATCCACATCCCCGGTGCTGCTAAACTCCTCCAAAAATTACGCTCGTCTTCGGGAATCGTCTTGCTTTCTTTGGTAATCGGATTTATGGTTTTGCTAACTTTTTCACGCAATTCGCTTTTAGGCGATGAACAACCCAAGAAGGATGAACAGACGGTGACAAAGCGAAGTAAACATCTTAACTTTTCAGGCTATATTGAAGGAACGCTATTCGCTCTTTTTGCACTTCTGCTTGGAGCGATCTTGCTCGGCTTCTTTGCATTCACCAACCCCTTAACGCAGTCAGTCCCCGCTGACATCCCTTATGATCATCGAGGGACTTTCTCATATAAGGGAATTGGCTCGCCAGGTGTTTATGACCAGGGCAAGATCGAGTCGGGGGATGCGATCTTTCACGCCCTGACGCATGAGTTTGATTTAACCTTTAACTATCAGCTCTCCACGCCAGAGATAAAAAACCTCGAGGGAACCTATCATATCTTGCTTGAGGTCAGCGAACCGAACGGTTGGCGGCGTCAAATTGAGCTCGCTCCGGTTACAGAATTCCAGGGCGATTCGTTTTCGACCGAAGTCACGATCAACCTGGGAACCATCTTGACGCTCATCGAGCGGCTAAAAACAAATACTACCTTCACGCGACAGGTGTTTAACGTCGACATCATCCCGGAGGTGCATGTTCAGGGCAGCCTTGGAGATCAAACCTTCGAGGATACATTCGTACCTATCCTAAATTTCCAATTAGATGACACCCAACTCTATCTGGCCGGGAGCAGCCCATTTGCAGAAGGAACCGACCATCTCAACCCTGTTCATTCCGGTTTCCTGCCTCGCCAGCAGCAGGTCCCGGCAACGTTGAACATTCTGGGGCTCAAACCCACGGTCCAAACGGCACGCTGGATAGCCGGCGTGGCATTCGGTGTTTCCTTGCTCGTCATCGCCGCAATTCTAGTTCCCTTCTTGCGAGCTTCGATACAAAGCCCAAGCGAGAAAATTCGAATCCAATTCAATGAAATATTGCTAGACATTCGCGAGCTGCCTGTAAAAACTGCGTGTGAAGTTATTGAGCTAGATAGATTCGAAGATCTTGCCAAGCTTGCTGAGAAAACCGGCTCGATGATCTTCCACCATGTCGAAGCCAACCAACACACCTACCTCCTGCAAGATGGGGAC
>DAOWMX010000076.1 GCA_030642885.1 Anaerolineales bacterium
CTGGCGGCTTCGGAAACGGGCGATGATAAAACCAACGATCAATCCGGCTGACCCACCGCCGAGCGCACCAATAGCCCATAAACCGTGCGTTGAGAGCCAGAATTGTGCCCCCCCCATGGCAATGCCAAGTATTAAAATCGGCCAGAACAATCGGCGTACAGCATCCCAGCCTCCGGAGATATGGGCGATTTGATAGCCGCAGACCAAGCCGGCGATCGCCAGGAACCCAGCTGCGGGAGGAGCCAATATCTCCCCCGCATAACCGGTGGAGGCAATGAGCGCCTGAAAAGAGGTAGCTAGAGAGCCAAAGGTAACCGACCAGGAATGACCTATGGATGGGATCATTACTGCGGCTAAAGGAGAAAACCCGAGTCCGACGAGAAGCGGTGCGGTGACTGCCGTTGGCACACCAAAACCTCCCACACCCTGTAGAAATGAGGCGAAAGCCCAGCCGATGAGCAAGGCTTGCAGGCCGCGGTCTTTTGTCAGTCCCGGAATAGCATGGCTGAGGATTTGAATCGCACCCGCTTCATCTGCAACCCGATATAACAGAAATGCGCTCCAAGTGATAAGAAGGACATCGCTTGTTAATAGCAGGGCTTTAACATGGGCCAGGGCGATCAGGTCTATCCCGGCGCCGAAACGCAGAAGCGCCACAAGAATGGCTACAAACCACCCAGCAGGACCCGCCCTGGCAGCCCCCCAACGGAATCCGACCATCAATCCAATAATTACCAGAATAGGGAGTAGGGCGAGGAGCCAGTTGATGAGCATGTACTTGTTTTCGGAGGCGATGGCGATTATAGCATGGAGCACAGGGACCGAAAGTCAGGTGGAGAAGGCGGGGTCGGCTGGTTTGGGTTGTCTGCCTCCAGTAATAAGCAAACCAGCGAGGATACCTTCACTTTTTTATCGCCGGACGCCGAATTGGGGAGGAAATTGACCTTCATTAGCCGTTCAGTCCTAGACGGCGTAGGGATTCCGTAGGGCAGTCGTGGTGGATCAGCCACGCGCCTCTGGTGTTGATTCATATATAGTATAGGAAGAAGGGCGATATCTCTTCTTCTCCTCCTTAAGAGAGGGCCGGGGTCGGCGTCCCCGGCTCTCACGATTCTTCCGGTTTTTCAATTAAGTAGAGTCCGTTCAGTGCGTTGGGTGATCTCCCAAATTTTTATCTTAATAACGAAGTTGTTAGTCCCGCTGCGTTGGCGATGAGCCTTCAGTCAGGGGACGGGATGGTGATGTCCTCGGCAGGTATGGAGACGAGGTGGAGCGTCACTGGGCGATCGAGAGCCTGCATAAGATCATTGCGAAGATTCTCAGCCATCTCCTCCGAGAATGCACTAAGGGCATTGAAGGTCACATCTACGTTGACTTTGTCATCATCCTCGCTGACGTCAAATTGAACCAAGCGCAAGCTGGGATTTGTCCCCACATAATTCTGGAGAGTTGTTTCAACAACCTGGTAAGTTTGAGATTCGCGAGCGGTGTTAATGAAGATAATCCCCAGCGGGATCATGATGGCGATCAGCATCACCAAGGATGTGGTTAGCCCGAAACGCAGTCTCGCCTTCTGTTCGGCTCCCGGTGTAGGTCGAAAACCAAGCAGGAGAAGCGTAATCGCGCCAGCGAAGGCGATAGCGATAATGTTAGTGATGAAGAGCAGGCTCGCACCCCCGGTGATGTTGGCATCCCATAGAGCGATACCGATGCCAATGACGCTAAGCGGGGGCACTAGTGCCGCCGAGATCGCCACGCCCGGGAGTGCTGTTGAGACATCCTCGCGGGCGACGGCGTAGGCTCCGGCCGCGCCGGAGACAAGCGCCACGGCCAGGTCAAATAGATTTGGATTAATCCTCGCTGTAATTTCATGCGAGACGCTGCGCAGCGGCGAAAGAACGGTTAGCAAAACTGCTAACCCGATAGCGAGCGCAATCCCCTTTAAAGCAGATTCAAAGGCAATCTTCAATAGACGAATATCTCCCCGTACAACAGCCAAGCTGATTGCGAGGATGGGGGTGAATAAAGGCGCCACGAGCATTGCTCCGATGATGACAGCGGTGCTTGCCTGCAGCAGGCCGTATGTGGCGATCATCGCCGCAAGACCCATCATGACAAAGTAGTCTGTGTCCGGTTGGGCACCTTTATAAACTCCTCGATAAACCTTAGCTTGTTCTCTACGCGTGAGTTTGGGAAGCGATCGGAAAAAACCATCCCAAACCCGGCGGAGCCAAAAGCGAGGTAAACCGCGAAAGCTCTTGGTTATAACAACGGGTGTAGGACATGCTCGGGCAGTTTTCTCAGGAACTGCGCCGAAAAGAACCTGGTCGATCATACTTTCTTCAGAGGCGCCCATGATCACCAGGTCGCTCTCAGACCCGGCTTGAACGATTCCGTCAACAATGGTATGTGCACGCACAACATGGCTTTCGATGGGGAACTGGCTCATATCGGTAGATGAGGCATCGACTTTGGGAAGCGATGAGAGCTGTTCCTGCAGCGCCTCGATAGTGCTTTGAATCCTTTGCCTGCCCTCCTCAAGCTCACTCTCGGTAGCGTCGGGTCGGGTGACGTACACTGTCTGTGTTGTCGCATCGAATTCTCGGGCGAGCAATAGAGCAAGCTGCATCGCCAGTGGAGCATGAGGACCGCCGGCGGTGGGAATCAATATCCGCTTGATTTGAAAGGGCGGACTCTCTATGGCCCCGTCAACTTGTCCCTCTTCTACTTGCAGCGATGATAATCGCTCAGGGTGATAAGTGATCACAGCAACGTCACAGGGGGCAGAGTGCACTACGGGATCCAATATTCTTCCCGTTCGTGAGCCCTCTTTGGGAGTCTCCATTGGCCAGGACATGAGTATCAGGCTGCAATTTTCTTCGACCGCGGTGTCTTTTATTCCTTGGGCGACACTGCTCGCCAAGCGGGTGATGGGATATGTCGGCACGCTGTTTCTAGCACTTTCGCGTGTAGACCATTTAAAAAGCGTATTTCGCTCCTCGGCTATCCTCCGCCCCTCCTGAATGGCAAGGGGATCGGCGGTGGGGATGACTTGGAGTGGGACGACATCTCCGTTGGTTTGGCGAGCGAGGGCGTTCGCAAAACCTAAGACGAATCGACGTTCCACTCCGCTGCCGAGGGGAACGAGAATACGAAAGGCCCCCTCTTGTCTTATAGTCTCAGGGTCTTGGCCAAATACAGTTACTCCGTGTTGGGCCTCGAGAAGGCGAGGCCGCGCGTATACGAATAACAAAACTGATCCAATGGCGATCCACCCGGCAGTGCCCAGCAAACCTACAGGGACTAATCCAAAGAAAAGAACGATGCTGAATGTGAGCGCTAGGAGCGGGACAAGGGGAAAGAAGGGGATGACGATCGTCCTTCGCCGGTCAGGCTCGGCTTGTCGGCTGCGGATCGCTGCAAAGTTGACAAGAATCATCAAGACGAGGAAGAGACCGGCGGAGATCTCGATCAACCACCCAAACGGCATGAGTAAAATCAGCAATGAGCCCATCAGGGTCAAGGTGATAAAGATGTAGGGGGGCAGACGAAAAGGATGGCGGATTCGGGTGAGAATGAGAGGCAGTGCTCCCATGCGGCTGAGCGAATAAAGAACGCGGGCGCTGGTGAGCATACACTCACTTGCCGCGAGAAGGAGAGCGAATAAAACGACACTGGCGGTCAATCGCTCCCGCAAAACCCCGGTACCGGTGAGTGAACGGGTTACGGCCGCCGGTTCAGCTAGAAGGGAATAGATAGGAAGATCGGGAAGGAAGAGCTGGGCTAAGATCAGCAGGAGGCCGCCCAGCAGGAGCGTTACCCACAAGCCCTGGGGCAGGCGGATGTGGGGCATGAGAATGCGACGCCGGGAAGATGTAATTGCCTCTAAACTGGCGAAAAGAGTTATTGAAGAGGCGATGGCAAGAAGGTAGCTTTTTGCCGAGGAGTCGGACAAAGTGGAAATTGAGGCTGGGTCCCAAGAGGGGATAGCGCTGATCAGAATAGCCACAAATGCCACGAGGAGCACTAACAAAACCGACGGGAGCATCCCTCGGCGAGGTAGAAAATGGAAGAGATTTATCAGCACCAATATTATGAGCATGCCCACAGCGGCGAACGCCGCGTAGGCTTCAATTTCAGGGAATAGAGCGGCGAGGGGTCTGGACGCAGATTTCAAAAGTGCAGCACACAGCAGCAAATTCGCGGCAAGGGAGGACCAGGCGGCAATAAAACCCCACGACTTCCCTAGTGATTCGTGGACGAGCGCGTGGATGCCGCCGCGCTCGCCGCTTCCACCAAGAAGTTCATGGATATTTAGGAGTGTCAATCCGATGACGAGGATGGCGAACAGGGCGGGCGTCGCGGATTGAATACCGCTTTCGATGATGATATGAGCGGGGAGGATGAAAGATAAACCCAGAGCGACGACCAGCCCAAGAGCTGAAACCTGGGTTATGCTATGCAAGTGCCGACTCAGGCGGAGTTCACCAAGAAAACTTTCGGTTTCACCTTTCATTTGTTTTTCCACCAGCAAGTCTCCCGATGATCAGGTGGGTGTATGAGGAACGGCTTTCCTGATAAGGGGCGGACTGTGCAACAGTGTACCCCGATCCTGTTGAAGTGCCAGCGTGAGATTCTCTCGATGTGCTAATTTATCAGGGTGGCTGTCATTTACCTAAACCACTGTATAATCGCGTCTCGTGGACGAATCCGAATCCTCAGCCAGCCGACAGATCGCACGCGCTAGTGGCGTGGTCATGGTGGGCTTCATTCTCTCAAGCCTGCTGGGTTTAATCAGCCAGGTGCTGATAACCCGTACCTTCGGCACGAGCGCAGAGATCGATGCTTTTACCGCTGGCAACCGTGTAACCGAGATCATCTTCAATCTCATGGCTGGCGGGGCGCTTGCCTCCGCCTTTGTGCCTACATTTATCAGCTTTCTCACCCACAATCAGACGCAAAGAGCCTGGCGTTTGGCCTCCTCGATCGCCTCGCTGCTTTTTGTCGGCCTCGGATTTGTTTGCGCTTTGGCCTGGATTACGGCGCCGTGGCTGGTCCAAAACATCCTTGCACCATGGTTCGATTATCCACAGCAGATGCTGACCGCCTCACTGCTGCGTGTGATGTTGATCTCTCCCGTGATCTTCAGCCTGAGTGGCCTGTTGATGGGCATTCTGAATGGCTATCAACGGTTCTTCCTGCCCGCTATTGCCTCGGGTTGCTACCGCTTAGGATTGATTATTGGCGTGCTGTTTTTGAGCCCGCGGATGGGAATCTTCGGTCTGGCCTGGGGGGTGGTCTTGGGAGCTTGCCTACACCTGGTCGTCCAGATTCCCGGCCTGCTTTCCCTCGGAGGGCGTTTCTTCCGCGGCTTTGGTCTGGGCATCCCTGAGGTTCGTCAGGTTGGACGATTAATGGCACCGCGATTGCTGGGGCAGGCTGTGGTTCAGGTTAACTTTCTCGTCAGCACCATTCTCGCTTCAGGGATGCCGGAAGGCAGCTTGGCCGCGATCTACTTCGCATTCACGCTCATGCTCATGCCGCAAACAGTCATTGCCAAGGCGGTCGGAGTCGCTTCTCTGCCCACATTCTCGGCCCAGGTCGCGCGTGGTGAAATGGATGCGCTGAAAAACACCTTTGGTAAAACCTTGCGAGGGGTAATATTCTTTTCGTTGCCAGCCAGCATCGGCTTGATGTTGCTTCGCCGACCGGTCGTGGCGATGCTTTTTGAGCGCGGTTTCTTTACCGCGGAATCGACGGAGCTGGTCGCGTGGGCATTGCTCTGGTATGCGCTCGGTCTGGTGGGGCACTCCATCCTCGAAGTGGTCGTGCGCGCCTTTTATGCCATGTACGATACATGGACTCCTGTTACCGTCGGCGTAATAGCGATGTCGTTGAATGTAGGTTTTAGTATAGTTTTCGCAGCGGGTTTTTCGCGCCTCGGTTTGCCTCCACACGGCGGCCTGGCGCTGGCGAATTCTTTAGCAACGGCGCTCGAGGTGGTCGCTCTGCTGCTGCTCATAAGGAAACGATTGGGCGGGCTTGGTCTACAGCGACTTCAACGAGGGCTCATAGGTTCCGCCGTGGCTTCCGTGGTTATGGCTGGAGGACTATGGCTCTGGATGGGGATTACTGCTGGAGCAAGCGTATGGCTGAGTGGAGTAGGCGGGGTGTTTCTGGGGGCGGGCGTGTACTGGGCTATAACTTTCGCAATGGGCGTTCCTGAGGCGCGCCAGTTACCGCGGATGGTTTTAAGGCGGTAGTTATGACCCCCACAGCATATAGACAATCTGTGCGATTACTATCCCCAGCACTACACCGATAAAAGCCTCCAAGGGTGAATGGCCTAAGACCTCTCGGAGCTTCTCTTGGCTGCGGGCAGGATGTCCCTCGATAAAATCCTTAATGATGGCGTTGATGATTTTAGCGTGTTGGCCGGCCTGACGCCGGATGCCGGTTGCGTCGTAAATCACGATCATCGCCATGGCGACAGACATGGCAAAGAGGGGTGTATCAAAACCGCTATTGAGACCGATGCTGTGTGCGGTTGCAGTAATGAGTGCGGAGTGTGATGAGGGCATGCCTCCGGCGCGCAGCAGTAGAGACCAGTCCCAAGAACGAGTGCGTGCGTAATCGATCGCCAGCTTGAAACTCTGTGCGCCGCTCCATGCCAGCAATGCGCTGATTAGAACTTGATTCTGAAAGATATCCAACAGATTCAACTACAGGTCCCCGAGTTTCAGGTCGGTCTCGATGAGTTCGCCGGATTCGTCCTCTGTGAGCTGCCGCAGCGTTAGCTGGGCTTCCTCTAAGAGCTCGCTGCAGCGAACGCTCAGAGCCTGGCCTCGCTCGAAAAGAGCCAGGGAATCCTTTAGCGGCAATTCGCCGCTCTCCATTTTCTCAACGATCGACTGCAATTCCATAAAGGCTTCTTCGTAACTCATCTTTCCAATCGATTTTTTCTTTGGCATTTCTCCTCCTCGCCTGAAGGATGGCGGGAATGGGTCTTGTCGGGCTTGATCAAGGACGGCGATATGGCAGTATTAGCCAATCTTTTTTCTAACACCTATTCATCACGTTGGTCTTGGGCCTCCGCGTTGAACGCCCCATCATGCACCTGGATCTGCAAAGGGTCTCCGCCCCTGACCTGTTTGACGGAGCGTATTACCTGGCCGTTCTTTGTCAGCGTAACGACGGAATATCCCCGGGCAAGCACGGCGCTCGGACCAACGGCGTGCAAGGTTTTCTCTAAGCCTGTTACCGCAGCCCGAAAGAGATCCGTTCTGTGTTGGAGTGCAGTCCTAGCGCGGGATGTGAGCTCATCGAGTCCTTGCTGTTTGCTGGCGATGTGAGCGCGCGGCGAGGCCAACTTCAGGCGAGTAGACCACATTTCGAGCGCCTGATGACGCAAGTGAAGGTATTCGCGGAACAGCTGATTGAGATCGGAGCGTTGGAAAGCGAGATCTTCACGCAAAATCGCTCGGTCTGGTGTTGAGACCTCCGCAGCGGCAGATGGCGTTGGTGCACGCACGTCCGCGGCGAAATCGGCCAGGATGACATCCGTCTCGTGACCAATGCCGGTGACAACAGGAACCGTGGAGTGAGCAACGGCACGCACCACATCCTCGTGGTTAAAGGCCCAAAGATCATCCATGGAGCCGCCACCGCGTATAAGCAATAGCACGTCGGAGCGGGCGTGCTGATTGAGCGATTCCAAGGCATTAACGATGCCGGCAGGAGCGTCGTCCCCTTGCACTTGAGTTGGCGATAAAAGCAAGGTTACGAGTGGGAAGCGGCGGCGCAGCACGTTCACGACGTCACGCAGCGCCGCAGCGGTTGGAGATGTGACCACGCCTATGGTTTTTGGCCACACTGGGAGCGGCTGTTTACGCTCCGGGTCAAATAAACCCTCCGCCTCGAGGCGAGCCTTTAACTCTAGAAATTCAGCCCAGCGGGCACCCTCACCGGCTGGGCGCAGGCTTTCGGCATAAAGTTGATACTGGCCGCCAGCCTCATAGACGCTGATATACCCAAGGACATCAAGCATTTCCCCATCTTGTGGGGAGTGCGTTTGATGTGCAACTCGCGGCCGCCACATCACACAACGAAGCGAAGCGTTTTCATCCCGGAGGGTGAAATATAGGTGACCTGAAGAAGGTCGGGAGACGTTGGAGACCTCTCCGGTGACCCACATATCTTGCAGACGATAATCGCTCTCCAGCGCCTGCCTGATGTAGAGCGTAAGATCGCCAACGGTCCAAATTGGACGTGAGGAGAAGAGATTCGTGAGCGTCTCCATGGCGCGATGGAGGATACGCCAGCCAGAACCCTATGTCAACCATGAAGGTATAATGCCCGTACCGCAGATAGATGAAATAGCAGATTGCGGTGACGATGCCAATAATGAAAGCGACGGGAGCATTAGAGTAATGGAAGAGCAGATTGAGGTAAAAGTGGGGAGATTTCTGCGCGAGAAAGGACTGACCCTGGCGGTGGCCGAATCCTGCACCGGTGGGTTAGTCGGGCACTTGCTTACAAATGTGTCCGGCTCATCGGCGTACTTTCGCGGCGGGGTCGTGGCTTACGCCTATGAAGCAAAGGAGCGGTTGCTGGGCGTTCGTCATAAAACGCTCTACGATTTCGGCGCGGTCAGCGAGCAAACCGCCAGAGAGATGGCGCGCGGAGCGCGCAGTGCGCTCAGCGCAGATATTGGGTTGTCAGTCACAGGAATCGCTGGCCCCGGGGGAGGTATGCCAGATAAACCAGTCGGGCTAACCTGGGCAGCCGTAAGCGCGCGCGAAGGCGATTGGGTGGAGCGCAATGTGTGGGATGGTGACCGGGCGAGCAATAAATCAGCGTCCGCAGTC
>DAOWMX010000125.1 GCA_030642885.1 Anaerolineales bacterium
GGACAATCGATAAGATTGTGACTCACCGGTTCTGGGGCTTCCCGGTCATGATCCTGCTATTTGCTCTCGTCTTCTGGATAACCATAACCGGGGCGAATGTCCCCTCTGCATGGCTTGCATCCCTGTTGATTGGAAAAGGGCACCCGTGGTTGTCGGAGATCGCCTTATCACTGGGCTTCCCGCTCTGGCTGAAGGGGTTGCTGGTTGATGGGATGTACCTGGCAACAGCCTGGGTTATCAGCGTTATGCTGCCGCCGATGGCGATTTTCTTCCCGCTCTTCACGTTATTAGAGGACTTCGGGTACTTGCCGCGCGTGGCCTTCAACTTGGATAGCGCCTTTAAGAAATCCGGCGCACACGGCAAACAGGCGCTCAGTATGATGATGGGCTTCGGTTGCAACGCAGCCGGCGTGATTGCCACGCGCATTATCGATAGCCCGCGCGAACGGCTTATCGCCATCATCACTAATAACTTCGCACTCTGCAACGGGCGCTGGCCGACTCAGATTCTTATAGCGACAATTTTTATTGGCACGCTGGTTCCTGCACACTTCGCCGGGCTCATCTCATCCTTTGCAGTCGTTGGGATAGCTATATTGGGGGTCTTGTTGACCTTCCTGGTAAACTTGCTGCTTTCGCGCACGATGCTCCGCGGGGAGCCATCCAGTTTCAGTATGGAACTTCCACCCTACCGACCGCCGCGTATCATGCAGACAATTTATACATCGTTTATTGATCGCACAATCTTTGTGCTGTGGCGGGCAATCGTGTTTGCGATGCCGGCGGGTGCGGTAATCTGGTTGAGCGCGAACATCACCATCGGTGGAGCGACCATTGCCGAGCATCTCGTTAACTTCCTCAACCCAGTAGGCATCCTCATTGGATTGAATGGGGTGATTTTATTGGCTTATATCGTAGCCATCCCAGCGAATGAAATCGTCATTCCAACGATCTTGATGTTGACTGTTTTGATGACCGGGGCTGCGGGTTTTGATACTGGTACAGGGGTTATGTTTGAGCTTGACTCGAATGCGAGCACGTTGGCCTTGCTTCAGGCTGGAGGCTGGACGTTGCTGACGGCGGTTAATTTGATGTTGTTCAGCCTGGTACACAACCCCTGCAGCACGACGATTTACACGATCTATAAGGAAACCGGAAGCTTGAAATGGACCACCGTGGCGTCGATTATGCCCCTTGTCTTGGGTTTGATCATGACTTTCTTTGTGGCTCAGATATGGCGGGTTGCGGCTGGTTTTCTGTGATCCCGATCCCGGTGCTTTACTTGTGTCCCTAGAAAGTTGAATTGTCCTGACACGGAATGGAGGATCGGAGCGAGGTTATGCCCGAGCAGTTAACGCATGCGACCGAGGATTATCTTAAGGCCATATATAAGCTATCGGCCACGGGCGGACGCGCCACGACGACGGAGCTTGCTAATCTGTTGAACGTCACACCAGCCTCTGTAACCGGGATGGTGCAGAGGCTGGCGAGCGACGATCCCTCCTGGGTTGATTATCAGAAACACCACGGCGTCTCACTGACTCCAAAGGGAGAAAGAGCGGCGCTGGAGATCATCCGCCATCATCGCTTGATAGAGATGTTCTTGCACGAAATACTAGGCTATCCATGGGACGAAGTGCATGATGAGGCGGAACGACTGGAGCACGTAATCTCTGATAACTTTGAGGAGCGGATCGCCAGGGCGTTAGGTTACCCAACTCACGACCCGCACGGGGATCCCATCCCCACCCGTGATTTAAAAATACATCCAGCATGTGTCACGCGCCTGAGCGATTTACGCCCGAATCAACAAGCAGTGGTTGTGAGGGTGCGCGATTCCGACTCTGATTTTTTGAGGTACCTTGGCGAGTTGGGTTTAAGGCCGGAGACGAAGGTTTCTATCCTGGAGCACTCTCCCTTCGACGAAAACCTTAAAATTCAGGTCAATGGTAAGCCTGCACCGGTGGTATTGGGCAGGAAGATTACGCAGCAGGTTTTCGTAGATATCCTCTAATTACCTTGAACTCAGCGCTATCCAGCACACCTTGCACGGGACCCTTAAGCGGGAGATCATCGGGGCAACCCTGTGGAGCGTCGCATTTATCAACGTGCCACTTCGAGGAATAGTTTATGTATAATCCCAGAAGATGCCTGTAGAAGAAGCGCTGGAACGGCTCCGGCTTGACCCCGTATTTATGAAGAATGTATCGGCATGGGAGCGAATCCCTGCTAGGCCGGCGCGCTACGCAGAATTCCCTCCGCAAGTATCGCCGCGGTTGGTCGACGCGCTGCGGCGCCAGGATATGGCGCCTCTTTATTCGCATCAGGCTGCGGCTGTGGAAGCTGCTTTGGCGGGGGAGAATGTTGTCGTTGTGACCGGGACAGCATCCGGAAAGACGCTTTGCTATAACCTGCCGGTGTTGCAGACGCTGCTTGCTGACCCAGATGCACGCGGGTTGTATCTCTTTCCCACGAAAGCCCTCTCCCAGGATCAATCCGCTGGTTTAAATAATTTCCTCGATGTGTTGAACGCTGCCGAGCAGATCCCGGTAAGGACCTATGATGGTGATACGCCGCGGGCGCGGCGGCGCGCCATTCGCGATGATGTCCGCATCTTAATCACGAACCCCGACATGCTCCACGCAGGCATCTTGCCTCACCACCCGCGCTGGGCTGCCCTGTTCGAGAACCTGCGCTGGGTCGTGATTGATGAGCTGCACGTTTACAGGGGCATCTTCGGATCGAACGTCGCTAATCTTCTGCGGCGTTTGCGCCGTGTTTGTCGGTTCTACGGGTCTGACCCGTTATTTATTCTCACATCTGCCACTATCGCCAACCCGAAGGAACTAGCTGAAGGATTGATTGAAGCGCCTGTGACTGTGGTGTCGCAGGACCTGGATGGATCACCGAGATCCGAGAAGCACATCGTGATCTATAATCCGCCCGTCATCGATCCGGCGTTGGGCATTCGACGGGCATATACACTTGAATCAACGCGTGTGGCGGAGTCGTTTCTTAAAGAAAATGTACAGACGGCAGTGTTCGCTCGAGCGCGCATGACCACCGAGCTGCTCCTTGGGTATTTACGAGATTCGTATGAGCAGATGGGTGGCGCCCCAATGGCGATACGCGGCTATCGGGGCGGATATTTACCTCTCGAACGCAGGGAAATTGAAAGAGGGCTGCGTAGCGGTGAGGTTCTCGGCGTAGTTGCGACGAATGCATTGGAGTTGGGGGTCGATATCGGCCAATTAGGAGCCGCCGTCGTCGCCGGATACCCGGGCACAATCGCAAGTCTTTGGCAGCAGATGGGGCGCGCAGGACGGCGCAGCGAGGTGTCGGCCGCGGTACTGGTCGCGTCCGCCGCCCCGCTCGATCAATTCGTCGCCGCTCACCCGGCCTACTTATTTGAACGCTCGCCTGAAATGGGGTTGATCAATCCAGATAATCTGGCGATCCTGCTGCGCCATCTGCGCTGTGCTGCCTTCGAACTTCCCTTCGAAGCCGACGAGCGGTTTGGCTCTGTAGAAGATGTATCGGTGCTTCTTGACTTTCTAACCGAAGAGGGTGACCTGCATCGATCGAATAGGCGCTATCACTGGGTGGCTGACACTTATCCGTCGGAAGGCGTTTCGCTGCGCGCGAGCAGCGATGCGACAGTGGTGATCCAGGATGTGGGCGCAGGACGACCCGTCGTAATCGGCGAGGTAGATTCTGCAACAGCCCCGATTCTGCTTCACGAGGGGGCGGTTTACATTCATGAGGGACGAACCTACCTCGTACGACGTCTAGATTGGGACAAGGCCATCGCCGAGGTTGAGCCGGCCCAACTAGACTATTACACCGATGCCTCGGAGACGGTTGAACTGGATGTGCTAGAAGTGTTTGAAGCCGACGAAAACAAACCTGCTCGACGTGCCCACGGCTGGGCACGGGTCACGGCACAGACCATCTCTTATCGAAAAGTCAAACGCTATACTCACGAGACTCTCGGGTATGGCGTTATCGATTTACCGCCGCGCGAATTTGAGACCAGTGCTTATTGGATGTGGATAGCGCCGGAGATGGCTAAACAGATGGAAGCCGACGGCGTACTGCTCGCGCCGCAGGATTATGGCCCCGATTGGGCGGGTGCCCGTAAAGCCGCTCGGACACGGGATTCCTTTCTATGCCGGCAGTGTAATGCTCCAGAGCGTGAAGAGCGAGAACATGACGTCCATCATATCCGACCCTTCCGCGAGTTTAATTTCATCCCCGGCGAAAACCGGAATGACCGTCTGGCGAATCAAGTCGACAACCTGATCACGCTCTGTTCGACATGTCATCAACGGGCCGAATCGGCGCGCGGCAAGCGCAGCGCATTGGGAGGATTAGCCTATGCCATTCGCAATATTGCGCCGCTCTACTTGATGAGCGATCCGCGCGATCTCGGGGCGATTACAGTTGTGCGCGATAAACAGACCAAAGCGCCGACGATCACACTCTTCGATCGAGTCCCTGAGGGGCTTGGATTGGCGGAGCGTCTCTATGAGCTGCATGACGAACTGCTTGCCGGCGCCCTCGATCTTGTGCGCAACTGCCGTTGTCAGGATGGTTGCCCGGTCTGCGTTGGACCGGTCGCCCCAGGCGGAGGAGAGGTGAAGGTCCTGACCGTGAGATTGCTGGAGGCGCTCATACAGGGGGGGTAAGAATACGGGTCAGTTTGGAGAAAGCGCATGGTCCATGGGTTAGCTTCCTCCTCGGCTTGTGAGCGGCGATAGTAATAATGGGATCTAATTCTAAAAAGTCCCGCTAAACAGGCGTTCGGATTATTGCAGGGCCCCATATGCTGCAAATGATCACGGAGCGCTGACTTCAGTCTTCCACCACCAGGCAGGTCAGGGTGTCTAACACGCCCGGAATGGGCTGGATCTTAGTGGCCATGATTTTGCCCAAAGCCTTGATATCATCCGCTTCCACAACAGCCACTGCGTCATAGGGGCCAAAGGCCATATTAGCCTCAATGACACCGTCCACGCGGCGGAGATACTCAACGACTTGCTCAATCTGACCGGCGTGAATTGTAATCAAAATATACGCTTTCATTGGCTATCCTTTCGGTTTAATGTTCGGTATGGCGCAAGAATACAGACCAGTACACAGCAGCGACGAAGATTGAGCCGCCGATGATATTGCCAATGGTCACAGGGAGCAGGTTGTTGACTAAGAAATTGCTCCAAGTGAGATTTGTGAGTTCTAGACCTGTTGCCGTGACAAATGCGGGGTCGAAAGACTCGATCATCAACGCGACAGGGACAAAATACATATTTGCCACGCTGTGTTCAAAGCCTGCGGCAACGAAGGCGGTGATTGGAAAAATGATCGTAGCGATTTTATCGATGGTGCTGCGGGCACTGAAGGTGAGCCACACCGCCAGACAAACCAGGATGTTGCCCAGCAGGCCGAGCATCAATGCCTGAAACCAACCAAAATTAACCTTGCCGTTGGCAATTGCTAACGCGCTGGCTCCGACCATGCCTCCGCCAAAGGTGTACTGCCTGCTTAAGATGATCATGATTGCGGTTCCGATGGATCCCACGAAGTTACCTACGTAGACGATCCCCCAATTGCGCAGTAACGCCGTTGTGCTCACCTTGCGGCTTGCCCAAGCCATAACGATAAGGTTGTTGCCCGTAAAAAGCTCTGCGCCGCCGATAACGACAAGGATAAGGCCGAGGCAGAAGGCGAAGCCGACGAGGAGTTTCGTCACGCCGAAGGGCAGCTCGCTAGACGTCCCGGCGGAGATTGTGGTGGCGAAGATCGCGCCCAGGGCGATAAAAGCGCCTGCCAGGATGGCCAGGACGAAGGTGCGCAGCGCCGGCGCTTCCGCCTTACTGACCCCGATATATTCGGCTCGGCGCGCCATCTCCGGAGGGAGCAGGGCGTCTATACTCAGTTCTCTATTCATAGCCAGTTACCCTTCTGCTAAATCAAGATTGTCAGACAACTAAACGATACCCCCGATATTGAGGCTCGGCAAGGAACAAAGATCACTTGTGAAAAATGTAACTAATCAGGTTGTACGAGGTGTCGCCGTGAGGTGCTGAGCAGCACGGCGGCCGCGAGCACAAGCCCCCCGCCCACAATTTGTGTTGTTGTTAGGAATTCCCCTAGAAACATCATCGCCAGGAGAACGGTGAAGACCGGTTCAAGTGTGCTAAGAAGCGATGCGGTTGTAGGACCGACGCGCTGCATCCCGGCCAAGAAAGTCCCCAGAGCTAAGATTGTACTGAGTGTCACCATCCCTAAAAGGATGAGGATGCCCTCCGGTCCCAGATTAAAATCCAGGTTATGGGAGAAGGCGCCCGCGACGGTGAAGCTGATCGCCGCGCCGAGTGAAATCCAGACCAGACTCACCCAGGGTCCTGCCCGGCGGGTGAAACGATCGCTGCTGATGATGTAGGCGGCATACCAGATAGCCGACCCTAAGACCAAGGCGATACCGAGCAAGTCAATGGGAGCGCCGCCCGCTCCATTAAAAATTCGAACCGGGTTGAGTGTCAGGATCACTCCGGAAGATGCCAATGCGAGAGCAGCCCACTCTCGAGAGCTAAGTTTTCGCCGGTTCAGGAACCAATTAAAAAGAGCCACGAAGACAGGGTACACATACAACAACAATGAGTTAAGTGAAGCCGAGTTTCGTTCAAGGGCAGCGA
>DAOWMX010000298.1 GCA_030642885.1 Anaerolineales bacterium
AGGACGATCACGGGCAGGCAGACAACCCGCCTCTCGGCAGCCACCTGGGCCAGCAGAGCCTGTGCTTCGGCGTGGTGGGCATCGTGCAGCAGCTCATGCAAACTGAAGCGAAAGTGCTGGTCACCTTACGCGAGTTCACCGAGTTGGTAACCGCGGTCCAGGACACACTACGCATTCATGTGATTGTGACGGCAATAAAGGACGCACTCTCACGCCGGACCTACAGGCAGCTTTTCGCCCGTTGGGGAATTGACGATCTGTCCCAAACACCCGATGAATCAAGCAGCGGATTGGACATGGATCAAATGATGATGGACGCTGCCCGCGAACCTCCTGATGTGCAGGTCTCACCCGGCGATCTGGCTGCGATCCTCTTTACGAGCGGCACAACCGACGAACCTAAAGGCGTCTGTTTGACACACGAAAATCTCGTCGCCAATGCACTCCAAACACGCCACTGGATCCCCGATCTAGAGACCGGTCGCGAGACTTTTCTTGCTGTACTTCCATTGACGCACAGCTACGGGATGACCAGCGCCATGAACATTCCGATTGCCCTGGGCGCGACAATCGTCCTGCTCCCTGTATTTGAGTTGGAACAGGTTCTCGAACACATTAAAGAATATCAACCGACCATATTCCCGGGTGTGCCTTCGATCTATATGGCCATCAACACAGCGCGCAATGCGCGCTCTTATGGCGTCTCCTCGATCAAAGCCTGCATCAGCGGGGCAGCACCCCTGCCAATTGAGGTCCAGGAGAAATTCGAGAAGCTCACAAAAGGTCGATTGGTCGAGGGGTACGGTCTAACTGAAGCCTCACCTGTGACCCACGCAAGTCCTTTCGCTGGGCCTCAGAAACCAGGCGCTATGGGCATCCCCGTCCCAAACACAGATGCAAAGATCATCGATCTCGTCTCTGGAGAGGAGCTGCCTCCCGGAAAGATCGGTGAACTTCTCGTACGCGGTCCCCAGGTGATGAGAGGTTATTGGGACGAGAAGAAAGGCGGCGTTGATCCAGGAACCGCTATTAAAGATGGCTGGTTGTACACGGGTGATGTCGCCGCGATGGACACGGATGGTTTCTTCACAATCATCAGCCGAAAGCGCGACACGATCATGGCCGGCGACTATAGCATCTACCCGCGCGATGTAGAAGAGGTGCTTTACGAGAACAGCAAGGTCTTGGAGGTCGCCGTTGTTGGCGTCCAGGCTGAGGACGGTGGGCAGCGGGTGAAAGCCTTCGTCGTCCCCCGCCCCGGCAGCGAGCTCTCGAAGGAAGAGCTTATCGAACTTTGCCGCAGGCGGCTAGAACCGTATGCAGTTCCCTGGGAAATCGAGTTTCGTGAGGAGCTGCCCAAGTCATTCGTGGGCAAAGTGCTGCGAAGAATGCTTGTCAAGGAAACGACGTAGCATCTCACCGCTTTTACTATTGGCAACTGTAAATACCGGTGACGCTACCTACAATTTGTGGGAGAGCCACCTTTCCGCTCTGATGCTGGCTGAGGAGCACCGGCAAGAACCCGATTCCCTAATCTTTGACCAGGGTCAATCTGGTCGTACAATAAGGAGATTCCGTTGCATTTGAAGAGATTGGGCATCGCCTCTATCCTCATAATCGGCAGTGTGATAATGTTTCAACCTTCCTGGCTTCTCAACCGACTCTCCGCTCACTCCCCCGATGTCCTGTACTCCATTCAGACACAGGAGCCCATCCTCGCCCTGACGATCGACGATGGCCCCGATGCATCGACCACACCTCAAATTCTTGATCTTCTACGGGAACATGAGGCGCAAGCGACATTTTTCTTGCTTTCCGATCACATTCCAGGCAACGAAGACCTTGTCCAGCGTATCGTGGATGAAGGCCATGAGATCGGCAACCACTTAACCGACGATCAACCTAGCATCCGCTTTTCTGTGGACGAATTTGAGGGTCGATTACTCCACGCCCAGGATGTCCTTTCCCAGTTCGGCGAGGTCCACTGGTTTCGGCCTGGATCGGGCTGGTATAACCAATCCATGCTCTCGGTCCTTATTCAGCATGGGTATCGACTCGCCTTAGGCTCCCTCCACCCCTTTGACTCTCAGATCCCCTCATCCTGGTTTGCCTCCAACTACATCCTGTGGCGGGCTCAACCCGGAGATATCATTGTTTTACATGATTATGGCGGCCGCGGTCATCGTACGGTGGACACTTTAGATAAGGTTTTACCTGCGCTCATAGCCCGCGACTTTCGCATTGTTACGCTGACAGAATTATCCGAGCAGGCGCAGGGTGAGGATTAAACCTCGTGACCCTGCGCGCTAATAAGTGATGCGCTTTGCGACGTTTCGTACCCAGAGGAGATAGAGATGGAATTAACCTCTTTTCAATCGCTTGCAGAACGTTTGAATGCGCTCCCTGATGGTTTCCCTCCGACGGAGGATGGCGCGGAACTACGCCTGCTCCAATTTCTCTATACACCAGAGGAAGCTCAGCTTGCAGCTCAGCTCCGTTTGACAAAAGAAACTTCGAACGAAATCGCCTCGCGCCTCGAAATGGACCATAAGACCACTCGCGATCTATTGAAGACGATGGCCCACAAGGGGCTCATTGCCGCCGGAAAGGTTGAAGGCGGCATTGGATTCGGCTTAGAGCCCTTCGTCGTTGGTATCTACGAAAACCAGGCTGGGCGCATCGACAAGAAGTTAGCCGGGCTCTTCGAGGACTACTACCAGCAGGCATTTGGCACTGTAGTGGAGATTACACCCCACTTCCACCGTGTGATCCCAGTTGATGAGACTGTGGGTGTCGATATGGAGGTTCTCCCCTTCGAGAGCGTGACCTCGCTCATCGATCAAGCCAATTCCTGGGGAGTCCTTGATTGCATATGTCGGAAGCAGAAGGCGCTCATCGGCGAAGCCTGCGATCACCCTCTGGAGGTATGCATGGTTTTCAATGAGC
>DAOWMX010000175.1 GCA_030642885.1 Anaerolineales bacterium
AACACACTTCGGCAATTATATTCAATTTCAAGGACTCTGCCTGAATGCATCTGAGCCTGGGCAGTGAAGGATCGAAACCAAAGCATTGAAGGGGTTATCTAGAAAACAGGGCCAACCAGCACCCTCGCGATCGCAAATCTGGTTCTGAAATCAGTTCCTGGAAAGTGTGAAGCTCTGCTTCCCCTCGCAGGCAGAGTTTGCCCACGCCAAAGCCGTAGATTCTGTTACATTTGCAAATGGGTGAGGTTACAAATTCGACGGGTGGGGTCTGGGGATGGGAGGCTTTCGCGGTTGTGCTGGCTCCGGCAGGATGATTCGGGCAGCCAAACCCGTCGCTAAGAGAACAAGCCCGGTCACGACGAAGGTTCCCCTCAAACCCCAAGAAAGCGCTATCCACGAACCCAAGAGCGGCGCGACCGATCTCGCACCGGATCGTATCGAGGTGTCCAAGCCAAACACAGCTCCTTCTGCACCGCTTTCCGTATATCGGGCCAGGATTGCGCTCAAGGTTGGAATTACGCCCCCGAGCGCCACACCGACCATTATGGCCAGGACAAGAAGCTGCCATTCTTCCGTGACCAGACTCTGGGGGATGTAGAACAACCCCGCTAATATCGCGCTGGCGGCAGCTACTTTCCTATGCCCAATACGATCCGCTAAGCGACCCAAGAACATTGCGCTTACTGTGGTAGCTGCTGCTCGGGCGCCAATCAAAAGCCCGGTGAAGCTGTTCACCCTTGCCGCATCGGTCATGAGTTCCACCACAAAAAGCGGCATAACCGGGATAAGCATGCTGCGAGCTAATTGAATAAGGAAGCGAAGGCTGTATGTCGGTTTCACGCCGGGAAATTTCAGGAGCTCACCCCAAAAAGCGAAGATCCCCTTCCCCTTTCTCTCATCCGTAATCTGCGGGTGAAAATCCTCGCGAACCCCAACAATAACCAGCAAGCCGGCCAGAAAGAGCATCGCCGCCGTTACATAGAAAGCAGAAGCGTAGCCAAAGGTATCGGCGACGATCCCACCGATGAGAGGTCCAAAGGCAACGCCAGCTCCGAGTCCTACCTGAAGCGTGCCCATCGCGTAGCCCATGCGTTCTCTTGGAACTTGCGCTGCCAGTAGAGCAGAATTCGCAGCGACGGTCCCACTGATCAAACCTTGTAAGGCTCGGAGAGCAACCAACTGTTCTGCAGTTTGAGCAAAGGCCATCATCAATAGAACGATCGCTCCACCAAAACTGGCGCGGATAATCATAAGCTTACGCCCATATCGATCCGCAAGCCGACCCCACACAGGGGCGGCGAGCATCATGGTGAACGCTTGAGCGGAGAACACCAGACCCGACAAGAGCTCGACGCTCATGCCGGTCGAAGACCCGAGGCTCTTCACATAGAGCGGCAGGAAAGGGAAGATGCTGGAAAAACCGACCGCCGTTGCCATCTGCGAAAAGAATAGGACGATGAGCGTTCGCTGCCAGACAGGAATTTTGGTAAGTGCCTTCAACATAAGGGGTAAATCATAGCAGAGCAGGTGGGTAAATCAAGCTGACGAGAGCCCGAACCCCCTCTCAGGGGAAACTCCCCCGTCCCTTCCGAAATGAACCAATGATTCCTGATCATTAATTTGATTCACAATAACAAACACGGGGGGCTCAGGTTAGATTCAGCCTCCCGTGGAGTCGAATGATATTCCGTTGTAGCAGACAAGGGTTTTCAGCAGGAACTCGCGAACAACCGCGGTCCTATGTAATCACGCAAGAACTTTAGCGGCTTCCTCATCACTCGTCTCGGGCAGCCGGAGCGGCAGGGTCACTGTAAAAGTTGTCCCCACACCCAGCTCACTCTCCACCTCGATATCCCCACTCATCATCTGGACCAGGTTAGAAGCGATGGCCAATCCCAGCCCAGTTCCCTTCACCTTCGAGGGGGAGGCGGTTCGGTCGAGCTGGCGGTAGGCTTTGAATATCGTCGCGAATTGATCTTCAGGGATGCCGGGACCGGTGTCGCGTACAATCATGCACCATTTCGACGTACCCTGCGGCTCGATCCGCACTTCCACTTCGCCCTCTTCTGTGAACTTGATGGCGTTGCCGGTTAAGTTCAGCAAAACTTGTGCCAGGCGATCAATATCGCCGTTTAATTGTCCGGGCATCTTTGGTGATACCCAGATGCTGCTGCTGATGCTTTTCTCCTCGGCAATCTGTTGGCAAGAGCTCTCGACGGTTTCCACAAGATCCGTCAACTCAAAAGGCTCATCAAAGATTTCCAGCCCACCAGCTTCGATCTTGGATAGATCAAGAATGTCGTTGATGACCCTCTTTAAGTGCCTGGCGCTGTGGGACACATGCGTTAATGCGTTCCGAAGTTTTTCATTCAACGGTCCGTATGCATCTCTTAATGCCAGGTCGCTGAAGACGATGATCGCGCTTAAAGGTGTTCTCAGTTCGTGGCTGGTGCGGGCGGTGAATTGTGATTTCATCTCGCTAGCCAGTTCCAATTTTTTATTCATTTCGACAAGGTCATACGTCGCATTGTCAAGCGCTTTGCGCAGATCCTTTGTGGTGAGTTGGTTGATAAACACCATAAAGATGAAGGTCATAACACCAAGGAAAGTAACGATCAATTCGATCGCATCTAAGGATAGGCTCACTGGAGGCTCAACATACGTCCTTAGAATGGTTACCGCTAAATAGGTAACCGAAGCCAGTCCAGCGATGATATAGCTTCGTTTTGGTGGGAGCATCATTCCGGCGATCACAATAAGAAGGAGATAACCAGGAACCAGCATCAGATGGATACCATCCAATACGACACTATTGAAGGCTGTGAGGAGAAGAGTATAAACGGTAATAACGTAACTCCCGGCATCGGGTTTGCCCGATATCGCGATCCGCTTCGCAATGAAGCTTATTGGCAAAATCCCAGCACAAAATGTATAGACAAGCGCCATTGCGGGAGATGTCAGTGGGAGCATTACAATCGTTAACAGGACGATCAAAGGGATGCTGAAAAGCATAGCTGCGTTGCAAACTGCGATCACCATACGCTCACGGCGAGCAGTTTCGATTTGCTTATAGGGGGATTGAGTTTTGAATGGATTCGCAAAATTCATGGTTTTCCCTGCCGACTGCTTTCTTATAGTTCAATCCACAACTTGATTGTGTGGATATTTCCTATGCCTTGTTAGTTGCGCGAGTTATGCCAGCCGGGGTTGCGCAATCGATTTCAAGACCTTCATCAGCGAACCACTGTATATATTCTTCGCGCCAGAAGAAGCCATAGGAGTTCCTGCTGCTTCTTATGACGAGGTCCAAGTATTGATTTACTTGAGGTTTGAAAGCCTGTGATCCAAAGATCAGGCCCCCCGGTCGGACTACCCTCACGGCTTCACTGACCGCCTTCTTTGGATCTGGGGTCCAGTGCAGTATGAACGCCCAAAAACTGGCATCGAAGCTGTTGTCATCAAATGGGAGCTCGGTGGCACTGGCTTCTTTGAAAACCGGCCTGTTCTTATCCGTTACCGGTGGATGGGTTGGATCCAGTTCCTTGAGCAAATCCATAAAGTTGTCCTGAGCTAAATTCAACATCCCTGGCACGGGATCTACCCCTGTGATCGATGTTTCACCGCCGAGGTGCAGCCAAATTTCTGCTGTTTCCCGGCCGCTCCCACAGCCTATTTCGATCAACTTTTTACCTCGCAGCCACCTTCTTTCCTCGCTTGTGAGATAAGCGAAGCATGCTCTACGAATTGCGGAGTAGATGCCCGCATCCATTAGTCCATCGAACATATTTACAACGCTATGATCGTCCCGCTCAAATATCTCTGTCACGCCAATGTCCTTTTCTCGCAATCGATCAAGGATATTGTAAGACAGCGATTCCGCCATCTCGCTCAAGAAGTGCAGCCTGGGATCCGTCTTGGCCAGGATGCTCTCAATCTCAGGTAAGGGGACCTCTGGATTAACCGCGTAGGCTCCATGGTTTTGAACGATTACATTGTCTGAGTCATGGAGCAGGGTGTTGAAAATTTCCTGTGTGTATTCACCATCGGAGAAGCCGAATTCAACCAGGATATCACCGTAGGCTCTCGGCTGCTTCAGGTATTCAAAAAAACCCAATTTGTCTAATGCCTTTAGAACAAAGTAGCGGAATATCAGATCGTTCTGGCGACCGGCCTTCATGGCCCCGCCAACACTTTTAAAGATGTACCAATATGCCTTTAGTAATCTCACGCGTCTCCTCTGGACGCGGGTTGAATTACCCCGCGTTCAGATATGGTCGCATGAAATGTATGAATTCGTCAACCTCGATGGGCTTGGCGTAATAATCGTCACAACCGGCTTCAAGAGCTTTTTCGCGGTCGCCGACCATGGCATGAGCCGTAAGAGCTAGAATCGGAACCTTCCTAAATCGAGGGTTGCTCTTAAGCGAGCGCGCTACCTCCCAACCGTCCAGCTTGGGCAGGCTCAAGTCCATCAAGATGATTTCGGGGTCGTGCTCATAGGCTAGCTTAATGCCCTCGTGCCCGTCACGAGCTACATGCACATCATCCTGATCCAGCATGATCTCCAGAATATTGCGCACGACAGCGATATTGGCTTCTTCGTCCTCGACAAGGAGGATCCGCCGGGCGGGCACCCGGTCGAAGTCGAGGATAGATTCTTCCTGATTTGTTGTCCTTAATATTTCCATAGCAATCCTCACATGCATGGGCATCGGTCATGCTGTCCATATGCCTAACTACCATTTGCACTCTAGATTTACATCCAGGCATCGGATCGTCGGAAAGCGATCCAATCCTTCCCCTCAGGTCTGGGTTTCTTACTGGATCAAGGTGCAGATTTCATGCCATTGCGAAATCCGATCCCCATATCTCCTCGCTTTGATCCATTCAATGAGGGACAAACCGCCGCTCCAAATGGACCGTTAATTATTTAAATACGAAAATTTCACCACGAAGGGATTTATTTCTCACTTGCCGTGAATTTCATTTACACGCAAAATAGGCGCTCATTTTGTGAGCACTGTCACAAACGGCATGCGCTCTACGTTTCAGGGATAGAAGCTGCACACAATCCGCGGTCTTTGAAATGACTACCGTATGAATATCGAAAAGCCTTTGAAGGAGGCATCCCATGCGTCGCAATCTCAT
>DAOWMX010000160.1 GCA_030642885.1 Anaerolineales bacterium
AGCGCGTCGATATACGTGAGATGGTCAAAGCGTCTTGCGTCTGGTTTTTTATGCGGATCGGCATCGTAGACACCATCGACTTTCGTAGCTTTTATCACGATGTCGGCATCAATTTCCATCGCTCTCAAAGCCGCTGCAGTATCCGTGGAGAAATACGGATTTCCAGTTCCTCCGCCGAGGATCACTATTCGGTCTTTTTCCAGGTGGCGAATCGCGCGACGGCGTATATAGGGTTCCGCCACGGCGCGCATCTCTATAGCCGACATCACTCTCGTAACCGATCCGCCACGCTCGAGCGCGTCCATGAGCGCTAGAGAGTTCATCACAGTGCCGAGCATTCCCATGTAATCAGCTGTAGCCCGTTCCATGCCGCGCTCGATCCCCTCCAGACCCCGCCAGAGGTTCCCCGCACCGATGACAATTGCAATTTGGACACCAAGGATACGAACCTCTTCTACTCGCGCGGCTACTTTCTCTGCCTTTCGGGGATCAATGCCAATGCCGCCCTCTCCCGCCAGAGCCTCACCGCCGAGCTTGAGGAGAATTCGTTGGTATACAGGATCAGCCATTTTTATCCCTCATAAATTCTTGGGCAATTATCGCCTTAAGCAATCGGGCCAACAAGTTGTTGGCCCGATTTATTACGCTAGCTCCTCACCGATTTCCCATCGTTTAAACCGTCGTAAGGTGACGTTCTCACCCGTGCTCACGATTACATTATTTAATAAATCGGTAACAGTCTTGGAATCATCCCGAATGTATTCTTGACGCATGAGGCATGTTTCATCGAGGAATTTAGTTAGCCGGCCTTCGATGATCCGATCAATGACCTTCTCCGGTTTTCCCTCACCCAGGGCACGTTTGTGTGCGATCTCCCGCTCAGCTTTGATGACTTCTTCCGGGACGTCTTCTTCATGCACCCACTGTGGCGCTGAAGCCGCAATCTGAAGGGCGATCTCGTGGGCAAATTCGCGAAAGCCATCCGTGCGGGCGACAAAGTCCGTCTCGCAATTGACCTCCACCATTACTCCCACCCTGCCATCCCCGTGGCTGTACAACTCAAGCCTCCCGTTGCGAGTCTCTCGATTAGCGCGCTTCTTTGCATCGGCTAATCCTTGTTCACGCAGTAGGACGACCGCTTTATCCATATCGCCTTTGGTCTCTTCTAGAGCTTTCTTGCAATCGAGAACTCCAACGCCTGTCTTTTCACGCAGAGCTTTTACGTCTTTCGCTGCGATGCTCATTCTTCTGTTTTCTCCTCGTCCTCGATGGCCTCGGCTTCAACTGCTTCAGGCTCTTCATCCGCCTCGGATTCTTCCGTCACTTCAGGTTCTTCTTTCGTTTCAGGCTCTTCTGTTGCTTCAGGTTCTTCTGTTGGTTCAGGTTCTTCATCTGCCGCGGATGCTTCAGCTGTCTCAACTTCCTCAGCTGACTCAGGTTCTTCTGTGGCATCCGCTGCCTCGGATTCCTCTTTCTCCTCAGGCGCTTCTTCTGCCTTTTCCTTTTCGCCGAAGGCGCCGCTCTGGATCTTCGCCAGTGTGGCTTCGCCCAACAGCTCCTCATCGCTCATCTCGTGTCCTTCAACGGGCATGGCTTTATCTGCATCAGTGACTTGCTCTTCCTCTTCATCTTTGCGCATCGCCTTGCCTTCGAGAACAGCGTCGGCGACCTTGGACGTAAGCAATTTGATGGCACGGATCGCATCATCGTTTGAAGGGATGACATAGTCGATGACACTTGGGTCACAATTTGTATCAACCAGAGCGATAACAGGGATGTTAATCAGATTAGCTTCATGAATGGCGGTGCTCTCCTGACGAACATCGACAGCGAAAAGTCCCTTCGGCAGGGTTCGCATCTCACGAATTCCGCCAAGCCGGGCTTCCAATTTGTCAATCCGCCGCGTAATAGTTAGCGCTTCTTTCTTCGTAAGAAGTTCTAATTCGCCCGCGTCCCGGCGGCGCTCTAGCCCTTCAAGTTCGTCGATCCGGCTACGTATCGTCATCCAGTTCGTGAGCGTGCCCCCCAGCCAACGCAAGTTGACATAGGGCATGCCGCAGCGTACAGCCTCCAATTCGATCGTCTCTTGCGCTTGCCGTTTCGTGCCTACGAAGAGAATACCTCCGCCGTCAGCGACGATATCTCGAATGACGCCGTAAGCTTCTTCGAGCGCTTCAAGAGTCTGTTGAAGATCAATAATGTGGATGCCGTTTCGCTCGGTGAAAATGTACGATTTCATCTTTGGGTTCCACTTACGAGTTCGGTGACCAAAGTGGACCCCTGTTTCAAGCAGGGCTTTCATAGTAACGACGGCCATGAGGTAACCTCCTATGCGTTAAACCTCCGCCCCATTTACTCTACGCCGGAACCAGTTGGCCCACCGGCACGCCCGGCGTAATCCTGAGGCGTGCGTATTTGCCCGAATTGGGCAGAATTATTCCCGCCCGGATTCATGATCAGGCGGGAGCGAAGGAGAGTATATCATGGGCATGAACCTTCGTCAAAGAAATCAATAACTCATTCGATGCGTAGACCATCGAATCCATTAGGATGAGGCGAAAATTGATGCATGCCTGGTGGCGATTCAAGATCCATTCAGGGTTGAATAAGTAATCGGATTAACCCGTTTTCTCAATTGTAGATTTAAGGGATTTCCTATGCACGCGCTCGGTGAAGCGATCTATCTCGATCACTGCACGTTCATGCGCTGCTTCACCGATCTTCTCCATCTCATCCCAGAGCTCAGTCTTGAAGGAAATCACATTTTTCTCGATCAGGACAATCTCCGCTTGGATGGAGACCTTTCTCCCCAAAGGGGTCGGGGCGATATGGCGTACGGTAATGGCAATCCCTACCGTTGTCGTTCCCTCGACTAGGTGAGGTTCGACAAGCTTGCGGCATGTCTGTTCAACAAAAGCGGCCATCGCTGGCGTTGCATACACTTGAAGTGAACCGCTTCCTAGATGCGATGCGACTCGCTCTGGGGTAACCTGCTGGTTGTCCTCGATACAGCTTCCTACGGTGATCCCATGGATATCCATCGCCCACAAATTCTCCGTCTTAAAAGCTTATAGTGCTTGCCGTAGCGCGATAGCGACTGCAACCGCGTGCGTATGGGTGTGACTCAAGCTAATCGACCAGGCGGTGATCCCTAACTCACTGGCTGTCTCTTCCGCTCGCCCGGAGAGATGAAGCAGAGGCTCTTTATGGGGTCCTTTGACGATCTCAATCTCTTTCCAACCCACCTCGCCGATGCCGGTGCCTAGCGCCTTCGCTACCGCTTCCTTCGCTGCAAAGCGAGCTGCCAGTGCTGGTGTACGCCCTCCTGAATCAACCAATTCATTGGGTGTAAACAAGCGCTGAAAAAACCGCTGACCATGGCGTATGATGGCGCGGTCGATGCGCTCGACCTCGACAATGTCTACGCCCGATGAGACCAGCATCAATCCCCACCCCCATCTGGACCAGCGATGGCGACTGCAAGCCGTTCAGTGTCGAGATAGCGTTTTCCGGCTGCCAAAACCTGGTCGCGAGTTATCCCTGCGATCAAATCTTGATAGCGCTGATAGTAATCCAACCCTAAATCATAACGTTCCATATGCGAGATCGCCCCTGCAACTCCCTCATTTGACTCGAGCTGCATTGGGAGACGACCGATAAAACTGGCCTTGTTCTCGAAAAGCTCTTCCTCGCTCACGCGGCGAGACGTGAAACGCTTGATTTCTTTCTGCACAATCTCGATGGCGCGATTCTCGTCTCTCGGGTTCACCCCGGCAACAACCTGCCATGGACCAGGACCCGGTCCGCCTGAAATCGCACTGTACGCGTAATATGCCAATCCTGCGCTGACACGCACCGCCTCACCAATCCTCCCCATCATACCGAAACGCCCTAAGATGCTATTCCCCATCGCAGCCGCCAAATAATCTTCAGCATATCTACTGGGCCCAGCAGTTCCGATTACCAGGTCACTCTGTGCCTTCCCTTTGAGCCGGATTTCTACTCTCCCGGATTTCTTCAATGGCTTCAGCACCGGCAGGTCGGGCATCTCCCGTCTCTTCTTCGTTGTCCATTGGCCAAGCGTAGAAGAAACAAGGTCCAAAACCTTTTCGGTTTCAACGCCACCAACGATCGTTATCACAAGACCAGAGGCGCCGAAGTATTCACGATGGAACCTTCGTAGATCAGCGGGTGTCAAATCTCGGATTGTCTCGACGTAACCGTTCGTCGACAGCCCGTAAGGATGATCACGGTACACCATTGTGTCGAACGCCATCTGTGCCCGTGCCCCGGTATCCTGTTCTCGGATCGCCAACGCGGTAAGCTGCTGAGCGCGCAATCGTTCAAATTCCGCTTTCGGGAAGGATGGATGCTCAAGAACATCGGCTAAGAGCTCTAAGAGTAAACCGAGATCTTCTGCAAGTGCCTTCCCATGGAAAGCTGTGGTGTGTGTCCCCCCATGCAGCGATAAGTGTGCGCCAATGGATTCTATCGCTTCGAAAATTTGTTCAAAGGAACGCGTTTGTGTGCCGCGGGTCATGGCGATTGCTGTCATGAAAGCCAGCCCAGCAGTATCCACTGTATTCGCAAGCGCTCCCGCTAGAAGATAACCGGAGAGGACAACAGACGGGCTGGAGAAATTTTCGCGGATGAGCACTACAATGCCATTGGGTAACTCTTCCCGGCGGATAGTGTCCGGTCCGGGAAGGGCAGCAATATCAAGATGTGGTAGAGGGGGTGTTTCGTTAGTCATAACTCAGCTCGAATCTGGACGGTAGAAACCGACGACGCGATTGGAGTCAACCAGGTATTTTTGAGCGATCTCCCACGCCTTCTTGGGGGTTACCTCTGCCAGGCGGTCTAGATAGCTCTCGTACCATGAGCCATCTGCAAACATCTCAGTAAAACCCAACCAGAACCCCTGATTGGTGATACTTTCACTGCTATAAGCGAAAAGAGCGCGCGCTTGTTTAATCGCTTTTGACAGCTCTTCTTCATCGATCGGCGCTTCGCAAATACGGGCCATCTCCTGATCCAGCACGGCAAGCGCTTGCTCCGGCGTCCGGTCTGGGCGCACCGTGATATGGACGTTATAAAGATAAGGGTCAATGGATGCGGCCAGGCCTCCCTGAACAGAGGCAGCAACCTCGCCGTCAACGAGGGCGCGATAGAGGCGCGATGTTTTGTTGGATATCCCTCCAGCGAAGAAATTAAAACTTGAAGCCCCAGCCAGCACACTTCCCAGAACAGCCAGCGGTAGGAAATCATCGTCATCTGCAGCTGGAGCGTGATAGGCAATTATTAGATAATGCGTTTCACCGGGTCCACTGACATTGACAATCCGCTCCCCGCTCTGAGGGGGTTCTGGCCTTGACACGTGCTGAGGCGCCGGAGCCTTGGGCAATGGACCAAAGATCTCTCGTATCTGGTCCAGCATTCGCCGTTTGTTGAAGTCGCCGGCGACG
>DAOWMX010000241.1 GCA_030642885.1 Anaerolineales bacterium
GCAAAGAAGCTTACAGCGCAGTCTCTGACCAAATCCATTATCGTCGCTGTGAGTGACCAAGAAATGCGTGCGCGAGCCAAGGCGCTCGGTGCGCGAATACGCACCGAGGATGGGGTGTCGCGAGCCATGGACATCGTTCAAGAATATGTCGGAGGGGGAAGTGGATAGTACTTGATGATGATAAAGAGCAGCAGCGGTTGTATAATTAACTTTGTCGATACCAAAGTAGCTATTTACCGGGAGAGAATAGGACCGATTTCAACAAAAGAATAAGGAGAGAGAAAATGCACGAAAAGAGCATCGAACTGCTGAATAAAGCCGTCGCCGACGAGCTATCCGCGACCCATCAATACATGTATTTCCACTTCCACTGTGACGATCTGGGATATGACCTGTTGGCTGGATTGTTTAAGCGAACCGGCATCGAGGAGATGGGACATGTCGAGCGCTTGGCGGAGAGAATTTTATTTCTAAAAGGTGAGATTGAGATGGTCCCCTCAATGGAGGTCCAGAAGATCCACGACGTAAAGTCCATGTTAGCCTTAGCCAGCAAGATGGAGCACGACAGCGTCAGGGATTACAACCTGTGGGCCAACGAGTGCAGCGCAAACGCAGATTCCGCTTCGAAGAGGGTTTTTGAAGACCTGGTCGATGATGAGGAAAGACATTTCGATCAGTACGATACGGAGATGGAGAATATCGAAAAATTTGGTGAGCGGTATTTGGCGCTGCAATCAATCGAGCGCAGTAAAAACATCTCCGCCGGAGGCGGCGAGAACTAGATAAATAGGCCATCTAACCCGAAAGCCACTTGTAAGGCACAAGTAGAGTAAAATCCCTTATACTGTAGCCAGAAACGACAATGGCAAAATCACCGAAAGGTGATGACGCAAAGCTACAGGGTCTAAGGCTCATTTGAGCTATGACAGCCAGTTACCGAAATTCGACCACGATGCTATCGTGGAACCGAATTAGAACCACACCATCCCGTGAGACTCTGGCTTTGCGCAACCCCCCACGGGTTTTTTATTGGTAACCCGCGGACCAAGCAAGGAGCGCTCAAGTTGGCTCAAGTAATGATCGTCGACGACCAAATCAATACCGCAAAAATGATTTCTATGGCGGTCACCATGCTTGGCCATGAGTCGCTCGAACTGTATCGAGGCGAAGATGCAGTCGAAATGCTGCGCACAGTACAGCCCGATTTTGTGCTGCTCGATTACATGATGCCTGGAATGAATGGTTTACGAACGCTCGAAAAGATGCGCACCATTCCTAATGGCGAGCACGTGCCCATCTTTCTACTAACGGCAGCGCAAGATCGCTATCTTGAGGACCAAGCAAAGGAGGCCGGAGCGACCGGTTTCCTGCCGAAACCTCTGAACCTTGATCTTCTGGAGACAATTCTGTGTAATAAAGGAATTAACGGAAATAATGGATCAGGAAAATAAGTAAGCGAAGCGAACCGATCCTTGAAGGCAATCGAGCCTGCCAATGCGGCAGGCTTTTTTTTTATTCTCCGGCGATACAGCGTTATTAACTAGTAGATCTTCAGGGTTTTGTGTCAGGAAGCTCCTCTTCCGGTCGCATGCTCACCTACATGTTGATTTGCGAGGAATAAACCTCCCGCAGGTTTCAAACCTGCGGGAGGTTAGTTAAGGACTGAGCCCGGACGGTTCAGCTCCGGGCGAAGCAAGGTAGCAAAAATCCGCATGAATACCCCTCGAATTTTCGAGGAGAACCGCTTATGTTTGTTATATAGGCGTATTCGTTGGCGTTGGCGTTTCAGTTGGCGTCGGCGTGCTTGTTGGGGTTGAAGTCTCTGCAGGTGTTCCCTCGGTCGGAGAAGTGGTGGGAGAAGGTGTTAACGAGGGCGTTGGTGTGTAGTCGAACGTCGCCGTAGCCGTGCCGATCCCAAGTGTTGGTGTAGCTGTCAATGTCGGCGTCGGGGCTGTCGCCGTTGCACAAAGAATAGCGACCTGCGTAGCTGTTGGCTCTGCCCCTCCGGGGACTACGTACCTGAAGGCCTCGCTGAAGTAGTACATAGAAAGGCAATAGTCCTCCTCAGCCAGTTCGGAGGCATACGCTTTCGCCGAAAGACCGTACTTCGTACATGCTCCCCAGATGTTCGCCTGACAGATCTGGCCGAAGTATTCAGTAGACAGGCTCCAATCCAAGCCGAAGTAGCTATTAGCGTAAATGAAGAAAGCCGCGGAGTTCCTCCAACTCACGGCTTGCGAGTCGAGGGGGCCGAATCGTTCCGCCAGCGTGAGGTCGTAGATCCCCTGCTCCAGCCTGGTTGCATAGAAATTATCCATGCCTCGATTGCGTAATGAGGAGGCCATCATGCGGTTCACCTCCTCTAAACGATAATCGGGGTTTTCGCCGCGCAGCCTGATCAGAATATCCAGGGTCGTCGTCCAGTCTTCACGGCTGAATGCATTCTGTGCGCTCGAAAACATCCCCTCATGGGACGTGAAGTCCGGAGTCGGTGTCGGCGTTAACGAGGCAATTGGGCTTGCTGTTGGTGTAGGCCGGTCCAGCGCTGTGAGCGCTTCACCAAGGAGTTCCGCTGCACCGGGGAAATTTGGATCAATGCTCAAGACATATTCGAAACGTTGGACAGCAAGCTCGAAGTTCCCGGCAAGAAGATCCTCAATGCCCTGGTCCATCTGCTGCTGGGCAGCAGATGCCGCGGTCTCTGCCTCTGCGACCTCGCGCATAGATAAACCGCTCATATAGCCGCTTACGGTTGCGATCGCAATAACAACGACAATCAAGCCGGGAATCCCGATAAACCACAGTCGAGACATTGTCCGCCTGCGGCCCGCTGATACCGTTTTCACTGGCTGTGTATCACCAAGCGACGGCAGCTCCCGATTTACGGGATGTTTTTGAGTCAGATCATTCGGGTCGGAGAGATTCATACCACCTACCGTTACGGAACGTAGCCGCCCTCTGGCAGCTCAGGGAGTGTTGGGCTGAACGCGCTCGTCTCGACAAAGATTTCATCACGCAATATCCGGATTTGATCCGGCACAAAACGCAACACCTGAGCGCCATCCGGTCGGGTATAAAAACCGACCATATTTGGAGGAGCGATGGCGCCTGATTGGATATTTTCCTTAGGGACCTTCAACGTTAGCCAGGCCAAAGAGACAATCTGCTCCAGACTTAGATTCGTCCTGATACCCGTAGCAAGTTCTTGATAGAGAGCCGGTGAACGTGCAACCAGGCCTGGAAGAACATCAAATCCTACTACCCTGTCCAATGCAGCTAGGATCACTTGCTGCTGGCGCTCTGCACGGCCGAAGTCCCCGCCGGCGGCTTTTCTTACTCTTGCATAAGCAAGGGCTTCCGCGCCGTTCAAATGGTAGGCCTTTGCCTCCAAATACGACGATTCAGCACCTATCGGTGCAATCCTAATCCGCTCCTTCACCAATACGTCGATGCCGCCAATCTCATCGATCAGGCGCTCAAAAGTGTGGAAATCGAGAACCGCAAAGTATGTGACCGGAACACCGAGGAGGTTTTCAACGGTTTGCTGAGCCAGCGCTGGGCCGCCGCCAGGGAGGTTGTAAGCCTCACCAAGCATATAAGCAGTGTTGATACGATTATGCTTGAAACCAGGGATCTCAACCCAAAGATCACGGGGAATAGATAGCATCCCCGCCTGCAACGTGAGCGGATCGACAGTTATCAACATCATCGTATCGCTTCTCGGGGCGGAATCAGAAGCGACCCAATCGCGGTAATCCAGACCCATCACCAACACAGTCACCCGCGATTTCCCATCCCATGGCTGGGGCTCCGCTTCGAGCCTCACCGCCGTCGGCGTCGCGCCTGGAGGTGCAAGTCCATCTACCTCATCTCCATCAATGGTCTGGAACGGGTTCAAGCCCACTCCCGTGTAAGAAACCGTCAGATCGCGTAC
>DAOWMX010000121.1 GCA_030642885.1 Anaerolineales bacterium
AAGGCAATTTCCAGGAGTGTCTCGCCCTGTTGAATAATGTGGACAAATGGAGTTGGTGTCGGTCCAGCAGGGATCGGCGTGCCAATCGGGGTGAGCGAGCTTGAAGGCTTTGATGTCGGCGTGTATGAAGAAACTGACCGCAGGGTTGTGGTCGCTAGAGGGGTATTCTCCATATCTGCGCTGGAGCAAGCAGCCAGCATGAAGAACAAGACAATCCCAGAGAGGTACAAATAGCTCTTCTCCATTATCTCTAGATTATACCAATGGGGGGTAGCCTCGAATATACCGCTATGCTAGACTTTCAAATGCAATAATGCAGTACGGAGGGGAATGAAGTGGCTGCTGAAACATCAAAAACACTGACTGAAGCAATTGCCGCGGTACGCCTGGGCGACCGGCGGCATGCACGTGAGCTGCTATCTCGATTATTGCGCGCCGATTCCCAGAATGCGGAAAACTGGGTGTGGATGAGTGCGGTTGTAGATTCGCCGCGTGAACGTGTGTATTGTCTCGAATCCGCACTGAAAATTGACCCGACCAACCGCGCTGCCCTGCGTGGTCTTGTCTTATTTGGAGCGCGTTCGCCCTCCTCCTCCGATCTTTCACAAGCCTTAAAACTTCCGCGACGCGAGATCGCTCCCACAGAAATCAAGCCAACACCAAAAGAAAAGCCGATCGTACAATCCGCTCAAAATAAACCTGCCGCTAGCCCGTTCAAACCGAAGAGACGGAGATCATTTATCCAGGTTTTTGGAATCGTTTTGCTCTCCGGCATAGCCATCGCAGCGGTCGGCGGTGTGGTGTATCTACTCGAACCAATGTTCGCTCCGAGATTCCTTGGCATGGCTTCCACGCTTCCACCTCCTAGCCCTACCGCGACGGATACACCACTGCCAGGTACCCCAACGGCGACGCCGATACCCGCCGCAACACGAATAATCCGCACCCCTATCCCTACTGAGTTTGTAGCGACTCCTTTGGCTCTATTAGTCGCTGAAACAAGGACACCAACACCGATTGCCGGATTCACTCCGCACCCCAGCAATGAATCTTATTCTGCTGGCGTACAAGCGATTAAAGATGGCGACTACGAACAGGCGATCTTTTTCCTGGATCAGGCGTTAGACTATAATCCCGAAATGGCGGAAGCGCTGTATTTTAAGGCGGAAGCCTACCGATTAAGCGGGAATGTTGGCGAGGCAATTAATTTCTATGACCAAGCGATGCAGTTCGACCTGGATTTCGCCGCAGTTTACCTCGGTCGGGGGCGAGTACTTCTCGAGCGTAATCTAGAAGAAATCGCCGAACAAGACTTCGATCGCGCAATAGCGAGTGATCCACTATTTGTTGAGGCTTACGAGGAGTTGGCTGCATTCTACGAACAGAAGACATTGTGGCAGCGCATAGAAACAGTTATGGAGCAAGCATTGTCCATCGGGGCGCGATCTCCACAAATGTTAATCTACCTCAGCAATTCTCAACTTATCTTGAATAAATATGAGAATGCCCTCGCATCCGCGCTAGAGGGCAGCGCGGATGATCCCACGCTTCTCGAGGGATACCTGGCTGTAGGAAATGCTTATGTCGCCTTGGGAATAGAAACCTTAGATAAATCATACTTCCCACGAGCAATCTGGCCGCTCCAAACGTATACCGCTTACAGATCAGAAGACCCTACCGGGTGGGCAGCCCTCGGCCGGGCTCTCCTCGGCACCGGGCAACAAGAAGAAGCTCTTCAGGCACTAAATATCGCTATTGAACTTAATGATCGCAACGCGCCCGCCTACCTCGCACGTGGAATCCTGCACACAGAGCGCGGCATGTATGATGCTGCCATGGAGGATCTGAACGCGGCTCAACGTTATGCGCCCGTAACTTACGATCTGTTGATCGCCACCGCCAATACTCTCTACCTCAAAGGACAGTATAGCGATGCACTAACCGATTATATTAAACCAGCACACGAGTATGCAAATGGCATCGCCGATCAATTTTTACGAGAACGGAAACTTGCGGAGTGTTATGCACTCCGTGGTCTCATCTTTGAGAATAACCCCGAACTTCTTAGTGATGCCATCCTTCAGTGGAGCTACATCCTGGGATTAGAATACGTTGTCCCATACACACGTGCCCTGGCTGAACAGCACTATAACGAGCTTACAGGGGTTGGTCCCACACGGACGCCTACAGTGAGCCCCACGCCCTCGCCTACCGCCACGCCAGAGAGCGCTATCCTAACGGCAACACCTGGCGTATAGTTTCTATCTCAGCCGCGCGGCCTACGATCGATTCGACGCTTATCTTCGCTTCAATCACGATTCACACACAACTGGACAGAATCCATCCGTTCCGGTAAAATCTGTTGAGATAAAAATAGGAAGCATTTCAGGAGGTTGAATTGGCTAACACAGCTTCCACCAAGAAACGGGTACGTCAGAATGAAAAACGCAGACTGCGTAATCGCGTCTGGCTAACTCGTGCGCGCTCAACTGTAAAGCAGGCACGGATAGCAATTGATTCTAAGGATTCAGAGGCTTCGATTGCAGCTGTAAACACAGCTATCGCATCACTGGATCAAGCAGCATCGAAGGGCGTAATCCATAAGCGAAACGCTGCTCGTCGCAAGAGCCGTTTAATGAAGAAGTTATCCGCGCTGGAAGTGAGCAAGTAAATAAAACCACTTGCATTTATTCACACATAAAACGACGCATATTCAAATGCGTCGTTTTGCATTCACCAGCGTAAACATCCTGCATGCTATAATCGCAGCGGACGGACGGGAGTGTTATGTTTAGACAAGAGCTTCACCAAGCGACTGAGGCAATTCACAACGGTCTGAAGCGCTTGAACCTGCCTGAACCTAAAACCTTCGATTGGCTGCCAACGCCTTTCGAGGGTGATTGGGGTTATGGAACCGCCGCGTGTTTTCAAGTAGCAGCAGTTGAAGCAAAAACCGATCAAAATATCAAGGTCCCCCAACGAGCTCACGAGATAGCAAACCTGCTTCTCGATGATTTACAAAATATTGAAGGGTTCAACCGCGCGGAAGCGGTTAAAGGTTACTTGAATCTCCATATCAACACCTCGGTTTACGCGCAGAGAGTGACCGACAGCGTTATTAACGCGGGGCAGGATTTCGGTCGGGGTGCAAAAAAAGATGAGCGTGTGATGGTGGAATATGCTCAGCCGAACACTCACCACTCTTTTCACATTGGGCACGCCCGCAATGCCATCCTCGGTGAAGCACTCGCCAGGTTGGTTGAATTCGCAGGCTTCGACACAATCCGAGCCTCCTATCCGGGCGATATCGGATTGGGCGTGATCACGTGTATGTGGGCATACGAGAAATTTCACGAGGGTCAAGAACCCGAGGGGATCCATGAACGTGGACAGTGGCTGGGAAATATCTATACAGAAGCGACGACACTTGTAACACCGAAAGAAGATGAAACCGAGAACGAGGCACAACAAAGACTGCAAAACGACGCTGAGCGACGGGCGCTGTATAAAAAGTGGGACGAGGGTGACCCTCATGTGCGGGAGCTCTGGCACAAAACCCGGCAGTGGAGCCTGGATGAACTCGCTGACATTCTGAGAATATTAGACATCAATATCGATGTCTACTTCTTCGAGAGCGAAGTGGATGAACCGGCAAAGCAAATCGCTGAGGAGCTGATCCAACTGGGAATTGCTGAAGATGAACGCCCGGACGGCCCCGTCTTCGTGAAAATCGACGAGAAGCTCCACCTGAACAAGGAGAAGTACCGCACCGCAGTCATCCTGCGAAGTGATGGAACGACGCTCTATAGCACCAAAGACCTGGCGCTTGCCAAGGATAAATTCGAGGACTATCACGTTGATCGGTCGGTCTATGTGGTCGATGTCCGCCAGAGTCTGCATTTCCAACAAGTTTTCAAAATCCTCGAGCTGTGGGGGTTCCCTCAAGCCGAGAAATGCTTCCATCTTGCCTATGGCTTCGTGACTTTACCAGAAGGCGCCATGTCAGCCCGCAAGGGTAATGTGATCCTCTTCATGGATGTCCTGGCGGAGGCCGAAGGCCGTGTACGTGCAATCATCGAAGAGAAAAATCCTAACCTGACTGGTGAGCAACGCGAGACTGTCGTACGGCAGATCGGGCTGGGAGCTTTAACTTACGGCATGCTCTCCGTCGATAATAATAGAGACATCGTATTCGATTTAGATGAAGCCCTGAGCTTTGATGGCCAATCTGCCCCCTACATCCAAAACGCATACGTAAGAGCAAACAGCATTCTGCGAAAGGTTGAAGAACTTCCCGAAAGCACGTCCTTTGATTATGAACTCGATCCGACAGAGATTGAACTCATCGACGTCATTTCCCGATTTCCAACTGTGCTTCAGAAAGCGGCGGAGAATTACAAGCCGCTGCTCATAGCTGCATACGCTTTCGAACTCGCCAAGGCATTCCATCATTTCTATCACGCCGTGCGCGTTCTCCAGGCTGACGTTGAGCGGGAAATAAATGCTCGCCTTCGCATCACTGCCGCCGCGAGGGAAACTATTGCCATCGCTCTCAAACTTCTAGGGATTGAAGCTCCTGATGCAATGTAATTAGATGCGTGACTCGCTCATGGACGCAGCGATCATCGTATGAAAGATTAGCGGGAGACAATCCAGGTTACAAATACCGAGCTCGGCAGCCCACACGAGCTGAACGATATGCCCTTCGCTTCCAATAGTACTTGCCGATGTTTGACCGGTCGACAGCGGAGGCGAACCCAAGCAAACGATTCGGGCGAAAGCAGACTCAGATAATTATGACCCGCGCCTCTCACCGCAAACCCTTCGCCAGGCTCGAGTGGGATAGAAGCTCTGATGCGAATGTGAAACCGGCTAAACTCCAGCTTTGGTCGGAGGCATTCCCCCAACCACAAATGAATCCTGAGATTCAGAGTCGCATCATTCACGGCGAGAATGCCAGCGTTATGACGGCTCTGTTGGATGAATTTAAGGGCAAAATCGATCTAATCTACGCCGATCCTCCTTTCCTAACAGGTAAAGCATATCGCGCCCGCATCGGACAGGGTGAAGATTCTCGCTCCCCCAAATCTTGGCGAACAACTCAAGGGTTTCATGACAACTGGCCAGATGGCGCAGCATATTTAGATATGCTGTTTCCTCGCTTGCAGTTGATGTACAATCTGCTCTCCGAGTCGGGGACGTTGTATCTGCATTTAGATTGGCACGCATCCGCTTATGCGCGGGTTCTAATGGATGAAATCTTCGGTCCGGACCGGTTACTCAACGAGATCGTCTGGGTATACCATGGACCCTCACCCATACGGTCGGCGTTCAATCGTAAGCACGACACGATCCTTGCATACTCAAAATCAAAAGAGTACACCTTCAACGCCGACGATGTTCGAGTAGCCTATAACCCATCTACCATCAAGACTTTCAAAAGTTCTCCACGAGCAGGGTTTGGGAAACAGCCGGATCTTGAGCGCGGTAAAGTTCCGGAGGATTGGTGGTATTTTCCGGTCGTCGCCAGACTTCACAAGGAACGCACAGGGTATCCCACCCAGAAACCGGAAGCGCTAATGGAGCGGATTATTCTCGCTTCAAGCAACCCGGGTGACCTCGTTGCGGATTTCTTCTCTGGCTCAGGTACTTCTGTCAGCGTAGCCGCACGATTGAAGAGACGCTGGCTTGGCTGCGACCCCGCCTCTACAGCCTTCACTACGACATATCGCCGTTTGCTAATGACTTCCGGTGTGGGTCCCTTTACACTATGGAAAACTACCGACACACAGGATGAACCCACTCTGGATCTCGAAGTGCAAATCACAACCAATGAAACCCAAGTTGAAGCAAGAATCGAAACGATCAGCTCAAGAGATTCAACCGAGCTGCATTTCCCGGAAGATTTAGTCCTCTGGGAGGTGGATTGGAGCCACGGAAACGAGATTTTCCAAAGTCAATCTCAGGCAATCCGAACCTGGCGGAGTGATGAGATATCTCTTCAAAACCAGCATCAATATTCATCAGCCGGCGTTTATATCCTTCGCATTCGGGCGTTTGATTCCCTGGGTCGTTATGGACTATTCTCATGCGAGGTTCAAATCCAACAATAATCCAATCGCATGACAACCTGCTCGACCATCCAAATGGGCAGAGCGTTCACATCCAGTCAAATTCCCTTGCAGCTATTTTCAATAATGTTGTTTGACCTCCTATTATTGTGGAAAGCTGACATGATCTTGTGGATATCTTTGCCAGATCAATACATGCCCCCACTTTGCTTCCGGTCACCGGCATCGCCCGCACATTGAAATTCACAGTTTAAACCTCCCGCAGGTTTCGAACCTACGGGAGGTTGGTTGGCAGGGGATTGCGTAAGGATGGCGGACCAGCACACAGATCGGCCCCTGCGCTTAATTAATGTTCTAGGGTAAAGTAATGCAGCTCCTCCCAGCCACTAACACAAAAATAAAAAAACGCCCGTACGGGCGTCGATTACCAATTCCATTCTTGGTGTCTCTATTTATCCTGAGGTAGATCGAGCCGGTAGCCCATCCCCCGAATGGTTTTAAAATATTTTGGACGTGATGGATTCGCTTCAATCGCCTTACGCAGCCAGCTCATGTGGACATCGAGCGTGCGCGTATCCCCAGTGTAATCTGTTTGCCAGACTTTTCTGATCAGCGTCTTCCTCATCATAAGCCGGCCAGGGTTCCGTAGAAATACTTCCAACAGCT
>DAOWMX010000116.1 GCA_030642885.1 Anaerolineales bacterium
CCTTTCCAAGAAGATCGATAATTGTGCTCACATCTAAATCAACGCTCTCGACATCTGCTCTTGAGAGATAGAGAAGCCTTTTCGTATCCATGTTTATTCCCTTCCTACCGGCTGCCGATTGCAGCCAATATTAGAGATGTCTTGAACGACGTCGATCATCATCCGGCCGAGCGTTTCAGAGCGAAAGGAGGGGTTTGCCACGCTGATCCTCCCCTAATTTTACCTGCTGATACGCCCTCGTTATAAACTACTCACGAAGCAGGCACCATTATGGGTAAAGATCTGGATTAATCTAAGTTCAAGTAAGTCGGTACCTCCGTGAGCGCATGCGCCAGGCGCGTTCCATGCCATGTCAACAAGCGCCCATCGATCAAGAATACCTTACCCTCCTGCACAGCAGGAGTCCCTTCAAGGGAATTAAGCACTTGCTCTTTCCCTTCCTCCCCGAAAGAATAGGGTTCACTCGGAAGGAGAACCACCTCTGGTGAAAGTGCTTTGACTTCGTCAACGATCACGCGTGGATAACGGGTATCACGGTCGCCAGTTTTTTCCGCTTGTGCCAGCCCCAAATCCGCTTCCAACGGGTAGCTGCGCTCTCTCATCTTGAAAATATTCTCCCCACCCGAGATTGAGATGACGCTGTCAACATACGTCTCCTGGTTGATCGTCATCCACCACAGGCCCGCCTGTTCATTCTCACCCTGCCAAATTGGGCAAAACACTTTTATCGAAGGGGCCATGAATGATGCTCTCCTCGTCCAATCCAGCATTCTTTCGAGGTGAGTGAGCCTCGGCGCCGCCGTTTTTTCTATTTGGAAAACACGGGCGATCACCCAGAGTATTTGAATTGCGTCGTCAACGTTTTTCGGGAAGGTAACCCAAACCGGGATTCCCAGCTTCTCGAGTTCTTCAACGATTTCAAGGCTGTTTTCTTCCTGATTGGCAAGCACAAGCTCTGGCTTAAGATCCGCGATCGCTTCAACATTCGGCGAACGGGTTCCGCCTACTTTGACAATTAAGTCTGACTCCCCGGATGGGTCAGGGCAATAATCAGTAATCCCAACAAGACGATCACCTATCCCAAGCTCGATGATGCTTTCGCTGATGGAGGGTACCAGGCTTACGACCCGTTTTGGCGGATTAATAAACGTCAAATGAGGGTTGTGTCCGTTCCCACCGTTCATCTTATACCCAACCTTTGCCGAGCAGGATTTCAGGAGCTGCATCGCTCCAGATCTCAACCTTCCCCTGTGGGCCAACCCCGATGATCGTATCGGGGGCGATGCTAATGGCATAGCTCTTCATCTGTGTTTCTATTTTCTGCCGTATTCCCTCTTTCGAAGCAGGAGCTTCTACACCCAGCAGAAAGAGCGCATTCGGAAACCACCCGATTCCATCAGATATCTGATCGCGATCCGAATCATAAATCCAATCCCCAAGGACAGAAACCAAGCTCCCCATGGCAATAAACATCGAATTTTCGGCGACGATCGAGTCTGGATCGGCAGGCAATTGCTCTTCGTCAAAGATTGCGATCCAGTCATCAAGATTGCCGCCTATCGCCAGCACCACCTGCGCCTTTCGGCATGTTTCCAGAATGAGCGTCTGATCCACATCTAAAGGATCGACGATTTTCAAGCTTGCGCTAGACAGCGCGAGTAGATCGTTGACGAATGGTTGTGTGTATGAGGGGATCTCCCCTCCCGGAGCGAGAATTACGAGTGCTCCTTCATCTCTCAATAAATTGAATATTGGGTCCATCGCCGATGAGTCAGAGCCGCGCGCGGGGGGTGCTTCGCCGGCGAGGATCACCCAACCCCGGGAACCACGGCGCTCGAAGATCCGTGAAGTTGCAGTCACGATTCCTTCTCCTGCAGACGCCAGGCGACAGCCGCAACGAGCCCTGCAGCAATCGGAAGAACCTCCTCATCGAAATCAAACAAGGGATTATGATGCGGCGCATCAAGGTTGCGAGCCGAATTGCTCGAACCAATGAACAGATAGCAACCAGGGACTTCCTGCATAAAGAAAGCCATATCCTCCGAGCCCATCACGCGATGTTCACGATCGATTTCGAACTCAGGGAAGAGTTGCTGCGCGACCTCTGCGGCAAGAGCCGCGGTCTCTGCGTCATTGACAAGAGGCGGGGTAATACGTTCAAATTCAAGCTCAGCCTGGCATCCTGCTGCAGAGCAGATACCGCTGGAGATCTCTTTCATCCGTTCGATTACCGTCATCCGTGAAGCTTCAGAAAAAGTGCGAATCGTTCCTTCTAAGCGAACTGAGGAGGGAATCACATTCCAGGTTTCGCCTGCTTGGACTACGGTGAAGCTCACCACCCCTGATTCCAGCGGGTCGAGAGACCTTGAGGTAATCGACTGACAGGCTGTGATGAGCTGCGAAGCGGCCAGAATGGGGTCCCGCGCCAAATGAGGCGAGGCGCCATGTCCGCCGCGGCCGCGGATCATGATATCGAATCGCTCCGATCCCGCCATGACCGGTCCCGGCGCAATGCCGAACCAGTGAAGTGGTTTCTCATTCCAGATATGCATGCCAAGAGACCTGGATGCCCCTAAATCGTCGAGGGTGCCCTCTGCGATCATGCGTTCAGCTCCACCCTGCCCTTCCTCAGCAGGCTGGAAGATGAATACGATCGTCCCGGGAAGTTCTTGATATTTCGAGCTCAGAATCTGCGCGACGCCTAAGCCAATCGCCATATGACCATCGTGACCACATGCGTGCATCACGCCTTCCTGCCTGGATGCATAAGCAGCGCCAGTTTCTTCCACGATCGGCAATGCATCCATGTCGAAGCGGATGAGCAGGGTCGGTCCAGGTCGCTCACCTTTGAGCGTACCCACTACGCCCGTCTCCGCGATGGCGGTCTGGACGCTTAATCCCATCTCCTCCAGCGTTTCGGCGATGATCTTTGCGCTGCGATGTTCAGTGAAAGCCAATTCGGGGTGCTGATGGAAATCCCGCCGCCAGGCAATGAGCTGTTCCCGATTCGCCTGTGCTTGCTTGAGGAAAGTATTCATCATCTGAATTCTAATTATTGACGCAGCTCTATCCGTCGAAATTTCTCGATGTAACGGGGATCATCCGGGGGACTTTCAGGATCGAGCATGCGTTTCCGCATGCGCTCCTCGAGCGCGGTGATATCTTTAATCTGACTGCGGTGTTCACTCAGGGCAGCTACCTTCTGATTGAAGAATTCGGTGATGTCTACGGTTATGTTTGGATGCTGCGCCCCAGCGACATAAACTTCTCGTACTTTATATGGCGTCAATCCCTCCTCTTGACTCAATTCAGGAAAATAAAGCGCAGAACGAGCTGCTGGATAAACCGCATCCAGTGTCGCCTGGCCTGCCGCCCGGTGATCAGCATGGTTAATGTGGGTTTTGCTTGGGAAGAAATTCGTTGGGTCGCACGTGATCACGACCCGCGGTTTAACCTGGCGGATAACGCGGACGATGTCGCGCCGTAGATCCAGGGTCGGTAAAACGTACCCATCCAACTCCTTCAGAAACATCACCTCATGCACACCCAGGATTTTCGCAGCAGCCCGTTGTTCAACTTCACGAATCTCCACCAATTCCTTCGTGGATAAACTATCGTCGTCGGAACCCTTATCCCCGCGAGTCAATAAGCAATAGGTGATTTCCTTGCCGGAGGCCGCCCAACGTGCAACGGTGCCACCGCAAAAGAATTCGGGGTCATCCGGATGAGCTAGGACAACGAGAACTCGGTCGGATGTCGTCATGAGATATCTACCCTCGTGGAACCCCTAGGATGATTTATTACCGCGATTACGTTCGCCTTTGAGATTATTTTCACAGGGGCTCTCGGCTTTCTGATGCAAGGCTTTCAGTTCGTCGTAGGGCTCGATCTCATCCTTGTGGAATTCAACCCTGCGTTCATCTTCCAACTTGACCACAATCGTATTCTTGAGAGGGAGCACATCGATGACTTTTCCAACCCCTCTTGGTGTGATCACTTTTTTCTTCCGCTTCGGAAGATGCTTTCGAGCTTCTGCGTATAACTCATACTCGTATATCAGGCAGCAGCGAAGGCGACCGCACATGCCAGTTATCTCCTGGGGGTTCAGGGAGATCCCTTGCGCTTTAGCCATCTTGATCGAGATGGGGCTGAATTCCGATAGAAAACGGGAACAGCAGCGCTCTTCAAGTCCACATGCGCCCATACCGCAAATAATCTTGGCCACATCTCGCGGGCCTACTTTTCGGAATTCGATTTTGGTTTTTCTAATCGAGCGGCGCATCGCCCGTTTTAGAGGTGCGAGGTCAATATGCTCATCCCCCTCACTGCTGGTGATGAATGTTAAGCGCGAACCGTCATAACAATATTCAGCCCTGACAATCTTGATGTCGGTGATTCCAAGCTCATGCGCTTTCTCACGGCAATTAATCGTCGCTTCCAGTTCACGGCTCTTCCACATTCGCCTCATGACAAGTTCGCGTGGAGAGGCGCGACGCACAACAGGTTTATGCGATCCCTTGGGCGCATCCTTGCCGCCTAGCAAACCAGCAACTTCACCCAGCTCACGCCCGCGCGAAGTCGACACGATAACATAATCGCCAGCCTTGAGATCATCAATCTTTGATGCATCAAAATGATAAATCTTGCCAACTGGTTGGAAACGAATAGATGCGACTGTTCTTTCAATACTTGCCATGGATAAAAAACCTCGATTAGAGAACGACGTTAGAAGGTAATCATACTACGCCCACATGACAGGCAAAAGGGGCCGACGATCCATCAGCCCCTTGAGACGGCATTCATTTCATCTGGATATCGATCTACGGGATCGTTCTAATCGGTGATCTCGATCTTGACATCTTCTTTACCATCCAGATCGCCAGAATCAAATCGAGTGAGAATCGCGTCCGTGATCCCGTTTAAAGCTGCAGCAGCTGGTGTATCCGGATGCGAAATGACGATGGGTGTGCCCTCATCTCCCCCTTCGCGAACGATTGGGTCGATAGGAATTGAACCCAGGAAAGGTACTCCTGCATCTTGCGCCATCTTTTCTCCGCCCCCCTGCCCGAAAATATCGAGCTGCGTGCCATCGGGTAGTTCCAGAAAGCTCATATTCTCAACTACACCCAGCAATGGGATTTCCATCGTGCGGAACATTTCAAGCCCACGCTTTGCATCTTCGATGGAAACATTCTGCGGCAGCGTGACGATCACTCCACCGGAGATCGAGAGCGTTTGGGCCAGACTGAGCTGCACATCTCCTGTTCCTGGCGGTAAGTCGACCACGAGGTAATCGAGCTGCCCCCAGTCGACATCGTTAATAAATTGCTGAATCGCACTATGCAGCATTGGTCCGCGCCAGATCAGCGGCTGTCCTTCGGGAACCAGGAAGCCGATCGACATCAGCTGAACACCATGAGCTTCGGCAGGTTTCAGCTTGGGACCTTCCTGAGGCGGCATCGCCGAAACCCCCATCATCGTCGGCACGTTGGGTCCATAGATATCGGCGTCAAGCAGCCCGACTTTCAACCCCTTCTTTGCCAGCGCCACGGCGATGTTTACTGCAACGGTAGATTTCCCTACGCCACCTTTACCCGATGCGATGGCGATTGCGATGCCTATCTTATTCTTCTGGATATTTTCTGCGGCTGATTGATCTGTCATTTTTAGTTTACCCTTTTCCTAAGATTTGGTATGGATGGGTGACCTGATTGGTCAAATGAATGTTAATATCCATGACTGCATCATCAAACATCTGAACAAGTTCAGCGTCATCCCCTCGGAATCTCCGTACTGAGTGCATTGCACATTGTTCGCACCCATGCAACGCCCGATAGGAATGCGTTCGGCAGGATAGACAGTTGCATAAACGGATAATAAGCAGATTGAACGCGAGGCAATCTATGGACGCAGCTTCCGCGTTGCACGCTCGATCGACTAGATCTCGCCAAGCATCCCCGCGCATCCCACTCAGCGTGGAGGCGACTCGCATAGGGAATAGAATTTCAGTCTCGCGATAGTACATGCAATCTGCACACCTTTAACAATCTATCCGATTTCAGCCGGTTTCTTCTTTGCGGCTTTCAAAGCCTCTTTCTCTGCCCGAGCTGCCTCTTCACGAGCGTAATTCTTCGGGCGAATCTCAGCGTAATACGATGCCGGCTTGCTTAAGCGCTCCTTGTTGTAAATATGCGCTGACGAACGTTCATACGAAGCGAGTTCGTAGACGTGATCCATTTTTATCGCATCGAAGGGACAATACTCTGCACATAGGCCACAGTTCATGCAGATATCAATATCGATAGTGAACTCAGTCGGGGCTGGTATCGGCCTTCCGGTTTCCGGATCATTGGAACGCACGATCCAGATACACTGCGGCGGGCAAACTTTGGAGCAGATTCCACAAGAGGTACATCGATCTTTCCGTGTTCCGTCTGGATTTTCATCAAAAACCAGGAAGGGGATATACCGGAATTCTTCCGGGACAGATAACTTTTCCTCCGGGTATTGAACTGTGAAAATCCCTCGCGCCTCCGTACCCTGGCGAATTTTTAGAGCTTCTTCGTTGTAGTACCGGCCGCGCCCTAACCAACGGAGATCATCCACGTACGTCTCCACGAAGTGTTTAATTGTTACCCCCAAGCCTTTAATCAAGCCGATACCGTACATAGGCTCTCCGCGTTAACGAATCAAATTCTCAAAGAATTCAACTATCTATCCGTTTCACCCAGGACGATGTCAATCGAACCAAGGATGGCCACAACATCAGCGATCTTTTCCCCCATGGACATCTCTTCTAACGGTGTGAGGTTAATGAAAGATGGCGCACGTACATGATAGCGCCACGGATTCGGTTTTCCATTGGAGACAACATAAAAACCAAGTTCACCCTTCGGAGCCTCCACCCGACCGTATGCTTCCCCTGCAGGAACTCGAGCTTGATACTGAGACTTACCTGTCTGAATCTCACCCGCGGGTATGGATTCGACGGCCTGCTTTAATATTCGCAGACTCTGTCGTATCTCTTCCAGCCGAACAAGATAGCGATCATAGACATCGCCGTTGTAACGTACAACGACATCGAAATCAAAGCGGTCATAGATTGAATATGGATC
>DAOWMX010000277.1 GCA_030642885.1 Anaerolineales bacterium
CGATCCCCTTATGCTCCACCAGTGTGAGCAGTAAATCGAATTCTTTCGTTCTCGTTTCAACCACCTGACCGGCTACACTGACCTCCCGGCGCGCCGGGTCGATCGTCAGATCGCCAACGTGAATTGGGCTGTCATCCCGCCTCGGTGCACGCTCCGCTCTCCGCAGGATAGCTTTCACCCGGGCGACCAACTCACGCGGGTTGAAGGGCTTGGTCACATAATCATCTGCGCCCAGCTCCAGCCCGACGATTTTATCGACGTCGTCATCGCGGGCGGTCAGCATAATAATTGGAACATCGCTCTCGGCGCGGACACGCCGGCAGACTTCGAAGCCATCGACTTCGGGTAACATAATATCTAGAATAACGAGCGCTGGCTCAAGTGAATCGATTTTCTCCAGCGCTTGCTGCCCATCCATAGCATCCTCAACGCGATAACCATCCCGCTCCAGGTAGAGCCGGGTGAGGTCCAGGATATTCGCCTCGTCATCGACAACGAGAATGAGTTCGCCCGTCATTGTGCCCTCTCCGATGCATCCATCGAGTTCCGCCGCTGCTCGTTGTTGACGCGAAGCATGCAGCAAAGCGGAATTTTCTACATGGTGATGTGCTCGCCCAGTCTTACGGGGCTGAAATTCGGCCCCGATCTGAGACTATCTAGTCGACCAGCGCGATCGCTTCGATCTCAACGGCTGCCGCTTTCGGTAGCGCTGCAACCTCAACGGTTGAACGGGCTGGCGATTCCTTCGGGAAGAACTCGGCGTACACCGCATTCATCAGCGTAAACTCCGCCATGTCCTGCAAGAAAACTGTCGTTTTGACGACTTGTTCGAGCGATGAACCGCCGGCTTTAAGTACCTCACCGAGGTTCTTCAACGCCTGGCGTGTCTGACCTTCAATACCACCCGCGGCGAATTCACCGGTTTCAGGGTCCACACCAAGCGAGCCGGAGGCGAAGATATAATTCTCCGTCCGGATCGCGACCGAGTAAGGTCCAATGGCCTTCGGCGCTCCTTCGGCGACAACAACTTTGCGTTTTCGTGACGACATCCTCAGCCTCCCTCAGTAAATCATAGGGTCTCTCGAGATTGTACGCTTCAATACAGCCTCGGTCAAAAAAGTCTGAGGCGCAATAGCGCCCCAGACTTATTCTCAAGACAATAGCCATTTCGAACGGCTTCGATTCTATGGATAACCTTTCTAACGAAGCACCCGTCTTGTCGGGGTGACTAGACGACGATATTCACCAGACGCCCGGGGACGACGATCACTTCTCTGGGTTCCTTGCCTTCCATGAAGCGCTGCGCGGCTTCGCTGGCCAGCGCCGCAGTCCTGGCATCTTCTTCGCTGATCCCTGCATCAACCATGATCCTATCGCGCACCTTTCCATTTACCTGGACGATCAGAGTTATTTGCTCTTCCTTCGCCAGTTCTGGGTCATAGTCAGGCCAGGGCTGATTGTGAATCGAGTATGGTTTGCCCAGTCGCGCCCACAGTTCCTCGGCGATGTGCGGAGTAGGTGGGGCCATCAGCAGCAACAGGGTCTCAACCGCTTTCTTAAACGCAGGTGTCCCTGCCAATCCTGCATCCCGGGAAGCGCCCAATTCATTCGTCAGTTCCATGAGCGCCGAGATCACGGTGTTGAATTCGTAATTCTCGATATCGTGTGAGATCTGTTTAATAGTCTGGTGCATTTTTCTCTGCAATGCCCGTTCAGCCTCTGGGTCGGATTTTTCTCCTTCAGCATCCGCGGTGTCGAGCACTACCGTCCATGTCCGGTTTAACCAACGTATGACACCCTGGATATTGTCTGGATTCCATAGGCCTCCATCCGACCAACGGTAGCCGAACATAAGATACGCGCGCACGGCGTCAGCGCCGTACTTCTGCACCTGCTCATCCGGATCGACGACATTTCCGCGCGATTTGCTCATGCGCTGGCCGTCGGGTCCCAGAATCTGGCCCTGATTGCGTTGTTGGAGCATGGGTTCATCCCCCTTCATGATGCCAATATCGCGGAACGCTTTATGGAAGAAGCGCGTATAAATCAGATGCATCGTGGCGTGTTCCATGCCGCCCGTGTAAGAGTCGACGGGCATCCAGTAGTCATACTCTTTCTGATCAAAAGGTCCCTTATCATAATCCGGGCTTAGATAGCGCAGATGGTACCAGGATGAGCACATAAAAGTGTCCATCGTATCCGTCTCTCGTTCCGCGGGGCCGCCACACTCGGGGCAAGTCGTGTTCTTCCACGTGGGGTGGAATTTCAACGGGCTTTCTCCCGTCGGCCGCCACTCGATGTCATCCGGGAGCACCACCGGAAGTTGGTTCTCTGGAACCGGGACGATGCCGCACTTCGGGCAGATGACCATCGGGATCGGTGCACCCCAATAACGCTGACGCGAGATCAGCCAGTCATGCAGACGATAGTTGATGGCGAATTTTCCGGTCCCTTTCTCCTCTAAATACGCATTCGCTCTGTCAAAAGATTCGTCTCCTGGAGTCCCCGTCAACGGACCGGAGTTAATCATCGTGCCGTATGCTGGAATCGCTTCGGTCATCGTCTCGCCATCCAGTGATTCCACACCGTCCGGCAGTATCACTGGCCGAATTTCTAAGTTGAATGTGCGGGCGAACTCGAAGTCGCGTTGGTCATGGGCTGGCACAGCCATGATCGCGCCTGTCCCGTAGGTCATAAGCACGTAGTCGGCGATCCATACCGGGATGCGCTCATCGTTTACAGGGTTGATGGCGTAGCCGCCGGTGAAGACCCCTGTCTTCTCCTTGTCCAGCGCCTCACGTTCGATATCCGTCTGGCGTACAGCTTCAGTGATGTAATCATGGACACCTTCGTGCTGTTCGGGGGTAGTGAGCTTGTCGACCAACGGGTGTTCGGGCGCTAAGACCATGAAAGTCGCCCCCCATAGCGTATCCGGTCGGGTCGTAAAGACCTCTATCGGATCGCCCTCCTCGGTCTTGAAAACCACGCTTGCACCCTCGCTGCGCCCGATCCAGTTTGTCTGCAGCAGTTGGACCGCCTCGGGCCAATCCAGGTTGGAAAAATCTAGCAGCTCCTCGGCATAGTTCGTAATGCGGAAGAACCACTGGTCGAGATCTTTCTTGATCACCGGCGTACCGCAGCGCTCGCAGACGCGTTTCTCTCCAACCACCTGTTCGCGCGCCAGGGTCGTATTGCATTGTGGGCACCAATCGACCGGCGACATCTTTTTATAGGTCAGGTCGTTCTCAAACATCTTCAGGAAGAACCACTGAGTCCAATGGTAGTACTTCGGATCGGCGGAAATCGC